>JASFOL010000044.1:0-7512 GCA_050116545.1 bacterium
CGTGATGTCGATGATAGGCGGAGGCATGATCCCGCTTTTCATCCTCCCCTCCTGGATGCGGACCGTCAGCCACTTCAGCCCTGTTAAGTGGGCCATTCTCTCCTTCGAGGGCGCAGTCTGGCGCCAGTTCACACCTGGAGAGATGATGCTGCCCTGCGCAATACTCTGGGCTGTCGGCATCGTGTGTTTCCTGATAGGGGTCCGCGCTTTCGCCTGGACCACCCAGTCCTAGCCCCGCGGTATCCGCCTTGCCTGTGACATCTGAATGGAATAGAATGGGCGAAACCCCAAACCGGAGGTATGACCTATAGGGCCGTCGAAGAGAACAGCGATTATCGCGGGCATTGTTCTTGTCCTGGTGATAGTCACCGGCATATATCAGCTCCGCGACAAGGATGTCATTGGAGGCCGGACCGCTCCGACCTATACGTACAGGGTACTCGGCTCCTTTCCGCATGATCGCGGAGCTTTCACCCAGGGCCTTGTATTCTCAGACGGCAGACTCTATGAAGGCACCGGGCTCAGAGGGCGCTCATCGCTTCGCGAAGTGGCTCTCGAGACCGGAGAGGTTTTGAGGGTTCACAATCTGGCCGATGTCTATTTCGGTGAAGGCATAGCCGTATGGGACGATACCGTGGTTCAGCTGACCCTCTCCTCCGGCACGGGTTTCGTCTATGACGCCGGCACCTTCGAGCTTCGACGCGAGTTCAAGTACACAACGGACGGCTGGGGTATAACCTACGACGGCGAGCGCCTTATCATGAGTGACGGCACATCGATGCTCCACTTCCTCGATCCGGACACTTTTGAGAGGGTGGGACAGGTGATAGTAAGGGACGGCCACAGGCCTGTCATAGGCCTGAATGAGCTTGAGTACATCGACGGCAAGATCTACGCCAATGTCTGGCAGACCAACCTGATCGCGATGATCTCGCCGGAGAGCGGTGAAGTGGCAGGCTGGATCGATCTCACGGGGATACTTGACCCCTCCGACCGGCCCGGCTCGGATGTCCTCAATGGCATCGCCTATGACAAAGAGGGGAAGCGCCTCCTTGTGACCGGAAAACTCTGGCCCCGTCTCTTCCACATTGAGGTTACCCCCAAGCAAAAATAGGTGACAGGCACCTATTTCCGGACCACCGAAATAGGTGCCTGTCACCTATTTTCTTATTTATGCCGGAACGCAGTCGCCGAAACCGGTAAGCTTCATTCCTTCCTTCTTCTTCATCAGCTCCTGATGCTCCTCGGGTGTGACGAAGGCCACGATACGGCATATGCTGGACTCGCCGTTTACGAATCTCCAGGGATAGCAGCCTATGGTCACCCGCTGATTGAGGAGAAGGTCGATGTCGCCGCCCAGGTTCTCGGCATGCACTATGGGCACGTGAAAGAGAGCGATGTGCATCAGCTGGTAATGATCCGGCGGGAAGAGCTCATCCAGGCCCTTGCCGTGCTTCTTTTTCAAAAACTCATCGGCCCTGGCGGCGTCCTTGGGCATCCAGTCCCTGATCTTGGTGTTCATGGGATGGTCGGCCGATCCGCAGTCCACGCCGATCCACTTGAGTTTCTTCTGCTTGGCCCAGGTGGCGAACTCCATCTGGGGTCCCGGATGCCTGATCATATAGCGCAGCTCGTCGGCCCTCGGCTGATCCCAGGCATACTTGTGATAGCCTGTGTTTATGATCAGGATGTCGCCTTCCTTCACCTCCACCCTGTCCTCCACGTCCCTGGAGCTGTAAAGGCCATAGTCTTCCGCCATGTCGCTTAAGTCCACCACAACACCGGGCCCGCAGAGATAATCATTCAAAGGAAGGCTCGCGATGTCACCGCCATGGGTGCAGAAGTGAACCGGCCCGTCGAGATGGGTGCCCACATGATTGCTCGTGGTTATCAGCTGCCCGTTGGCCCCGTTCGGAGCAAGCCGCTTGAAGAACTTGAGCTGCAGCGGTTCATATGTGGGCCAGGGCGGCGTCATCACGCTCAGGGGCTGGGTGAGGTCGATCAACTTGAAATCCACTGACTTCATGCTTCCTCCTTCGTGTCGGTGTCTATCTTGTCGGGCTCCCCGACGGGGCCTTGCCCGATCGGTTTCCTTTCACTTTTCAGACTCGAAATGTTCATGCACGGCCCTGAAGGCATCTTCAAACACCGGCATGGGCGGCTCCACCAGCCCCGCTCCCACCTGCCCGACGCCCGGGTCCTTGTGCGCTATACCGGTATTGACCGCGGGCACGATGCCTTTCTCGACCACCTTGACCACGTCAATTCCCGTGGGCGTGCCCCTGAAACCCAGCGCGGGTATCCTGAAACTGGCGCTCTCGCCGGCGCTGATCTCGTACATGTTGAGCGTGAACCTGAGGGCATCCGCCGGAGTTCCGCCGACGAATTCCACGATCGCAGGCGCCGCCGCCATGGCGAATCCCCCGATTCCATAGGTCTCGCATATGGTGCTGTCGCCGATATCCGGATTGGCGTCCTTCTCCGTATACCCGCCCAGGAAGAGGCCGTCGACGACGGGTGCCGGCGCGGTGAACCACCGGTCCGGCATCATGCTCACCCTGATCCCAAAATCGGTGCCGTTCCTGGCCATCGCGGTGAGCACGGTGCAGCCCTCGATTCCGGCGATCTCATCCAGGCAGCTCTTGCCGGCCGGCATAGTGAGATTGAGGAAGAAGTGATCATTGCTGTGCATGAAGGTGAGCACTTCGGCTTTGGCATCCTCCCCGGCCTTCGAGCGCACGATCGATGGGGCCAGCTCCCGGATCAAAAGCGATGTCCCCGCCCGGTTCCGGTTGTGGCCTTCATCACCCATCTGAAGAGCCTGGGCTATCAAGGAGCGAAGATCTATGTCTCCGCCGATCTCGATCGCCTCGCGAAGGATCGGCGCAAGGGTCGCCTCCATCCACTTGAGCCTCTTTATCACCTCATCACTGAAGGCTCCATACCGGAGCACTTTGCCCAGGCCCTCATTCAGCGTGCAGTATGCTTTCCGGCCATAGGTCTTATTCTCGATGATCCAGACCGGCATCGATGGTGACACCACTCCGGCCATCGGCCCCACGGTCGCGTGATGATGGCAGGGCTCGAAACAGATCTTGCCGGATGCTGCGACCCGGGCGGCTTCCTTCTCATCGCCGGCGAAGCCCTCATAGATGAGCGCGCCCATCACCGCACCCTTCATGGGCCCGCACATCCTGTCCCAGGTCACCGGAGGTCCGGCATGAAGCAGCAGATTGTCCGCCATGCCGGGAATATCATCGATGGCCTTTCCAACGCCGACGATATAAGGATGGGATTCATTCAAGATCTTGAGGGCCTTCGAATTGGCCTCATCGATGAGGTCCTTGATCTTGATGCGGCCTTCACCGGTGGTGATCTCCCCGCCGGCCAGGTCCTCCAGCGCAGCGAAGAGCTTCTCATCGCCCCCGCAGGGAATCTCCCAGTCGACCTGATATGACCTTCCCCCCTGCGCGCGAATTGCTTCCGAGAATATGCCGCTTCCCAGATTGGCGACGACAAGTTCGCTTGAGAACAGCTCTTTGACTTTGTCCATTTGGCTTCTCATGTCCTTAACCAACTCGCTTCGCATCCTGCCCGGCCTTAAGCGCTGCCAGGGCAAGATCGCAGAGCCCCTGATTGTGCTCGGCCACAAAGACCCCGGCGGATTCAAGCGCTTTTCTCTCGCCGGCGTAGTTCTGAGGATCGCCGTATGTACCGCATATACTTGCTATGACGAGCGGTCCATCATCAGCCCCGCCACGAATCCGGGCGAGCGCCGTGGCGATCTCCGCACCCGGAGCCTCATGGCATCCGTAGCCCAGGACCACGTCCAGCAGGATGATCGCGGCCTCGGGATCCTTCATCTCATTTTCAAGCCGGATAAGCCTGTAAGCCTGGTCGATCATGGGATGAGCGCGTCCCCGCGTGAAGGTGTCATCGCCAAGGTCCACGATGGTGTGGCCCTCGCTCTCACCCGGATCCTTGAGCCGGGGGAAGCCCTCTATCTTGAGATTGGTGTGGATGTCCCCGACCTTGTCCGAAAGCAGGAACACGGCTTCCTGGGCCAGGGTTCCGCCGCTGAAGAGCCCGCGGATGTATTTCCTCCCGGGCGGCAGCTTTGCGGCAGCCTCAAGCAGAGCCGCCTTAACATCCTGCCTGTAGCCCGTAGCGGCCTCCGGCTTCACGCCGGCCGCGCGGGCCGCTTCCGCCGCCGTCTCCGCCAGGGTCCGGGTGAACATCAGACTGGTGTCTGTCCCCGACCTGTCATGTCCGGCCTTATCCCCGCCGGAGGTCTTCTGCCCCGTGAAATGGATGATGCAGGGCTTACCGCCTTCCCGTGCGGCCCCGATCACCTCTTCGGCTATCTCCCTGTCGGGATGCTTGGACACGATCACGATGGCCCGGGTGGCGGCATCATCGATAAGGGCCCTGAGCCCCATCTTCAGCATCACTCCGCCGATTTGGCGCGAAACATCCCTCCCGCCGGTGCCTATCATCTGGGAGATGCCGACTTGATAGCTCCTGGCGAGAATCGAGGACACCTCCTGGGCGCCGGTGCCCGAGGCCGCGACCATTCCTATTTCACCGCGCGGGACCTGGTTGGCGAAGCCCAGCCCGACTCCGTTTATGACGGCCGTGCCACAGTCGGGCCCCATCACCAGGAGGCCTCGCTCCCCGGCATAGTCCTTGAGCCGCTTCTCATCCTCGGCCGTCACATTGTCGCTGAAGATCATCACATGCTTGCCGGCCTCAAGGGCCTTGCGCGCCTCGAAGGCCGCGAACCGGCCGGGCACTGAGATCAGCACCAGGTTGATGTCGGGATAAGTCTTGAGCGAAGCGTCGAAACTCACGGTAGCCTCGCCGGACTCTTCCCCGGCCGTGGCCGTGCCTCCATGAATCTCCTCATCTATTCTACCGATCACGTCATCCAGAATCGAATCGGTCTCGAGCTCGAGCGCTATCAGGAGATCATTGGGTTCGGCGCCCCTGAGCTCGGCAGCCTCGAAACCGGCATCCTTCAACAGGTCGAGGTTTGTGTCGGTCGCCATCGCGACCATCACGAAGTTGACGCCATCCAGGCCGTTTGCCAGCTTGGATATCCGCATCAGGCTCACGGAGTCGCGATAGGTTGATTTCCTAAGCGTAATGTGCCGCATCGGCCGCTCCGCAGGTTGATGAAACATGAAGCCAAGAAAGCACTCCTGCCAGCATGTCCTGTCCCGAGGTCGCGCCCAATCCCGTCAGGCACTTCGCCGCCGATCTGACCCTGGCGGCTGAACCTGTTTCGATGGCATGGAGAAAGTCCGACAGGGGACCGGGATAGCTGCCCCTCAGGGCCGCCTTCAGCATGAAGAATGAAGGCAGATTGGTGCGATGAACCAGGGGCCGCATTCCTTCGAACACGGCCTTCCTGAAGTCGTCGGCATGCGCGAAGAAGTAAGCCGCTCCAACAAAGCCGATCAGGAAGTCGTCACCCGACGGCGTGAGCCCTATTCCCAGCCCCACCAGCTGCTTGACTCCCTTCAGGACCGGCTCGACGCATCTCAGCCTCCAGGCGGACTCCATCATATCCACCGCGACACCGACCCTCGCGGCCAGGGCTGCCTGAAGGCCGCCCGTTTCTGAATCAAGAGGCACGCGGCCCGGCTCCTGTCCGGCGGCGTCAAGTCGGCCAACGCCGCCCGGAGGCGCGGCACCCGGGGCGCCATTGCCCGCGACCGCTCTTAGGAAGATCGAATCGATCAAGGCCTCATCAAGCAGAGCCTCAATCGCGTCGAGGGCCTTGACCGGGACCTGGCCGGCGCTCGCCGGACCGAGTCCGCAGTCCCAGGCCGTCGCGCTCTGAAGCGAAACGATCACCCTGCCACCGAGCTCGATTGTCTCGCGGCTGACTGTTGCCGGTTCATCCTTGACGGCCGAAAGGAAGTTGTTTCCGGGCTCGGGCTTCACCCCTACCCTCACACAGAAAGGATGCATCGGAACTCCGGGAGGATGGATGCAAATCCATGTCATGTCCCGGCAGAGAATGTTGACTGTGCGGGCGAAACTCGAATGGACCTTTCCTGATCTTGGCTTCTGGCCGAGGCGTGAGAGCACGCTCGAGCTCGCGAGCTGAGCGTCGACCGTCATGTCTTTGAAGGTCCGGAGTTCAAGGCAAGAAATACACGCTCGGGACTCAGCGGCAATTCCTTTATCCTCACGCCCGTGCCATTGAATATAGCATTGGCTATTGCCGGCGGAACCGAGATCATCGGGTGCTCCGCGACGCCCCTGGCGCCGAATGGGCCCTTGTCATGCGGGGTCTCGACGAAGATGGGCTTGATCACGTGCGGTGTGTCCTTGACGGTCGGGATCTTGTAGTCGGTAAGCGATGGGTTGAGGAGCCGGCCGGCCTTGTCATAGATATACTGCTCGTGCAGCGCCGTCCCGACACCCTGGATGCCGCCTCCCACCACCTGGCCTATGCACAGGCCCTCATTGATGATCCTGCCCACGTCGAATGCCGAAGCCAGTTTGAGAATCTCGATATCCCCGGTCCGGGTGTCGATCTCGATCTCGACCGCGTGGGCCCCATATGTCCAGTTGAGCGCTGGAAGTCCCTGGCCGGTCTCAAGGTCGAGGTTGGTGAGCCCCTCTGCGATGTAATTGCCCCGGCCGATCACGGGCCCTCCGATCGAGTTTCCATTGGGGAACTTATAGCCCATCACGATGTCGGCATAGTCCAGGGCGCGCGAAGGATCTTCTTTGACAAACACCACGCCGTCCCTGACATCGAGATCATCGGTCTTCACCTCGAGGGCTTCGGCCGCCACTTGCTTTATCTGGCCGGTCGCGTCCTCGGCGGCTTTCAGGATCGAGAGGCCGCCCATCACGGTGAACCGGCTGGCGACAGTCTGCCAGTCATAAGGTGAGAAATCCGTGTCCTTGTTCCAGATGAAGTGAATCCGCTCGAGCGGCAGTTTCAGGGCATGGGCGGCAATCTGGCTCAAAGACGTCGCGGTGCCCTGCCCGTAGTCCACTCCGCTCACAAGCAGGTCGACCGTGGCGTCCTCATTGAACTTCATGATGGCGCTGGAGGCCGTATTGGGCGGCATCGCGGGCGCCTTGTGAAGCACGGCAATGCCCTTGGCCCGCACCTTTCCGCCGGGCTTTGCGCTGACTTTGCCGCCTGGCTTGCTGCCGGGGCCGGCACCCGATCCGGGCTCAGCCTCGGCCGAAGCCCCATCGTCCGCATCCGACGCACCCGCTTTTACGCCTGGCTCTCCCCAGCCGATTTCCTTCGCGACTTCCTCGAGGCATTTGCGGACACTGCCAGTATATTCGGTGATCTCCTCGCCGGTTATCGTGGTGGCCCCCGGCTTGAGCAGGTTCTTCATCCTGAACTCATAGGGGTCCATCCCGACCTCGCGGGCGACCATGTCCATCTGGGACTCAATCGCCCAGAAAAGCTCCACGTGGCCGAAGCCGCGATAGGCCGTTCCGAAAGGCTTATTGGTGTACACGGTGAGCGAG
>JASFOL010000045.1:0-7464 GCA_050116545.1 bacterium
AGTCGGCGTGCACCTGCCTGGGTAACGGGCAAATCCTCATACTCTCCGGTTTTCCGGAGCGTTCCGTCTTCGAGGAGTACCGGGCGATCGAGGTCCCCGCTGAGGAGGCATACGCGGCGAACTGCCTGCGGGTCAAGGGCAGGGTGCTCATCTCGGCCGGCTATCCCCGGACCAAAGACTTGATAGAAGCCGCCGGGTTTGAGACCATAGAGCTTGAGATGAGCGAATTCAGGAAAGGACAGGGCAGCCTGACATGCCTTTCGAAGATCTTCTGATTGAACATGCCACCTTCATCACATTCGACACCGAAACGACCGGGCTCTACCCTGTGGCATCAAGGCTGATTGAGATCGGTGCGGTGCGCTTTCGCATGGACGGCGAAGAGATCTCGGTTTTTGAGCAGCTGATAGACCCGGGAACCTCCATTCCTCCCGACGCCCAGGCGGTCAACCATATCACCGATGAGATGGTGAGCGGTCAGCCCGGAGTGGACGATGTGCTTCCCGCGTTTCTGGATTTCCTGGGCGGCACCGACAATGTCCTCATAGCCCACAATGCAAGGTTCGACATGGCCTTTATAGGAGTCGACCTGGTCCGGATGGGGCTGCCGCTGCCCGGGCACATGGTCCTCGATACCGTACAGCTGGCCAGGTCGCTGGCGCCGGGACTGTCCACCTACAGCCTGGAGCCACTCTCCCGCGCGCTTGGGATCGCCCGGGACCAGGAGCACCGGGCCCTCTCGGATGCAAGACTCACCAAGGAGGTCTTCAGGGAGCTCGTCCGAAGGAACCCCGGAGTCCGCGCAGTCAAGGATCTTGCCGGCATCGCGGCCGCCGCGGCCTTCGGGCAAAGCAGCAATCAGCGTGTGACGACGCCCCCCGGCTATGAAAGCCTGGAGGATGCCATCATAAGGGGAGCCGTGGTCGAGATAGTCTATGAGGGAGGCACCAGGGGAGAGGAACCGCGAGGCCTGACACCGTATGCTTTCCTTCAGGCCGGCGGCTATGTCTACCTGGCCGGTCGCTGTCATATCGACGGGCGGAACAAGATGTACCGGCTGGACAGGATCAGGAGCTACAGGGTCCTGTAGGCCTGCAGGTTCCCGGCCCATTGTCGTCCGCGGTGGTTCTGAGTAAACTCAATCAGTGGGCGCAGGACGGAAGGGCAGTGGAGGCGGAGTTGTGGTGACAAGGTAGGGGGGTATGGTGACAGGCACGCTTAGAAGAGGCCTTATTCATATTGTGCTTTGCGTCCTCGCGGTCTTCCCGGGCGGACTTCTCCTCGGCGGCTGTCTCTTCGACAGCGGGGATGGCGGAAACAGCGGTTCCTATGAGATAAACGGTTATGTGCTCACCCAGACCGGCGGGCCCATCCAGGGTGTCGAGATAAGGGCGTATTTCGACAGGGGTGACGGTCCATCGACGACGCCATCGCTTGTCACCGTCACGGACGCCCGGGGCTTCTATCGTGTCCGGTTCGATGACTCGGTCGTATGGCTCCGCGTTGCGCCCGGCAAGGACCTGTGTGACTTCCGTCCTCCGAACGTCAGCTATAACACCAGCGGCAGGTCGATACCCAATGAGAACTTCACGGGCTATTGCGGTTCGATGAACCGGATCGAGGGCCACATCCGCACACCAACCGGGAATCCCGTCCGGGGGGTTGCGGTCCTCTTGAGAGAAGCGGGGAATCTCTGGAACACCGAGGTGTTCACCGGCAGCGATGGTTTCTACCTGATCGGCAGCATTGTGCCCGGGCATACCTATGTGGTCACGCCCTCACATGCCGGCTACACCTTCGATCCCAACCAGAGAACCTATCCGGACCTGGCCCAGGACTTCGCCGGGCAGGACTTCACCGCGAATCCCCAGCCCTGAGCAGGGCCCGCATGGCTCCCGGCTGCCCGGCGCCCGGGAGAATCGTCTTGACAGGCTGATATGGTTTCCCAATCATACAGTATGAGAATACGAGTTCGCTCAATCCTCACGATTGGTTTCGGCATAGTTGTGGGTCTGTTCGCCCTGGCGACTCTGGTCACCATCGGGTCGGTGGGGCGCGTGAGAAGACTCGAAGCGGACCTTGCTCGCCTCGACCACGCCAAGCACGAGGGCCACCTCACCCTTTCGGCCGTGCAGAAGGCATTCATGCACGAGTCGCGTATGCTGATTCGCGGCCAGGCCTCGGACATGGCCGAATACAGGGAAGCTCTCGAGGCTGCCCGCAGCCGCGTTGAACGGCTCGATGAGGCCGCCCGGTCGGTGGGTGTGGCCGACGGAGCCGATGATATCCGGCTGACATTCGAGGAACTGGAGCGATACTTCGCCGGGGTCGTGCTTCCGGCCCTGGGAGAATCAGATACCGAGACCATAATGCACCACAATCACCTTGCGGCATTGACCGAACGGGCGGGACAGCTCAACCGGGATCTCAACTCCGTCCTCGAAGGCAGGGCTGCGGAGGTCCGGGGCGAGCTTGAGAATGTGCTCAGGCTGACGCAGGCCGCAACGGTGACGATGCTCTCGCTGTCAGTTCTTGTTGCGATTGGGGTGGCGGTAGCGCTGGTCAGATACATAGCCCGCCCCGTGGCGGAGCTCCACAGGGCTTCAAACGCGGTCGGCGCCGGTGCGATGGACGTGCATGTGAACGCGGGCGGTCCGACCGAGCTGGCTGAGCTTGCCAGCGGATTCAATGACATGGTGAAGGCTCTTCGGGAAAGCCGGCGGCTCATTGCCGAGCAGGAGCGCCGGGCCGCGATCGGTGAGCTGGCGGCGGGCATCGCCCATGAGCTCAATAATCCTCTCGGGGTTATCAGGGGCTATCTGAAAGTGTTGAGGAAAGAAGTGGACGGCGAGCAGCCCAACAGAGACATCGATATCATCACCGATGAGGTCGACCAGTGCCAGCTGATAGTCCAGGGACTGCTGGAGCTGGCGCGCCCTCAGGTGATCGAGAAGCAGCCCACCGAAGTGGTGAGTCTGCTGCGGGAAGTCCTGGAGCGGCAGGACACGGCGCTTGGGGCCGAAAGCCCGGCGATCAGTTTCACGCCTGCGGCTCCCTCGATTGAAGCTCCGGTGGACGGCCAGGCCTTGAAGCGCGTGCTTGTCAATCTCATCAATAATGCGGCTGACGCGGCCGGGCCGGACGGGGAAGTGGATATCAGCCTTGAGGAGAGCGAGGGACGGCTTACAATATCAGTCAGCGATTCGGGATCGGGCATTCCGCCGGACATACGGGATGATCTATTCAGGCCTTTCAGGACAACCAAACCCGACGGAACGGGACTGGGCCTGGCCATATCGGATGCTCTCGTCAGGGCACACGGCGGAAGCATCGAGGTCGCCGACGGAGCGAAAGGCGGGGCGCTTTTTCGCGTGGTGATTCCCATGATATCGAGTGCCGGAGATCAGACATGAGCCCATACAGGATTATGGTGGTGGACGACAAGGAGACCATGCGGTCCCTCTTCCAGCGTATTCTGACCGATCATCAGGTGATCACGGCGGGTGACGGGGCGAAGGCCCTGGCCATGCTGGACGCCGACCAGCCCTTCGACGTCATTGTCAGCGACATCCGGATGCCGGGTCTCGACGGCCTCTCGCTCCTCAAAGAGGTCAAGCGGGTTCAGCCGGAGACCGAGGTGATCCTGATGACGGCATATGCCGAGGTCGGGGACGCCGTGGAGGCTATGAAGGCGGGAGCGATGGACTATCTCGTCAAACCCTTTGATCCCGATGACGCCGTGGCGGTGGTCAATAAGGCCCTGGACAAGCGCAAGCTCCGGCAGCAGGCCAGACACCTGCGTGATGCCATGGACACTTCGAGCGGCTTCGGCCCCTTTATCGGCAAGAGCGATGCGATGCGAAAGGTCTACGGAGTGCTCGAGAAGGCGGCGGCGAGTGATGTGAACGTGCTGATCGTCGGGGAGAGCGGGACGGGAAAGGAGCTTGCTGCCCACGCGATTCATCTGAAGAGCAAGCGGCGGGACAGCCCCTTCCTGCCGGTCAACTGCGGCGCGCTGCCGGTGGAACTGGCCGAGTCAGAGTTCTTCGGCCACGTCAAGGGTTCGTTCACCGGCTCGGTCAAGGACAAACCCGGGCTCTTCGAGGAAGCCGCCGGAGGCACGCTCTTTCTTGACGAGGTAAATGCCCTGCCGCCCGCGGTGCAGGTGAAGCTCAACCGGGCGATCGAAGAGAGGGAAGGGCGCAGGGTGGGAGCCAACAGGTCCTATGCCATCGACGTCCGACTGGTGGCAGCTTCCAATGTTGATCTGAAGGCGGAAGTGGACGCGGGCCGGTTCCGGGAGGACCTTTACTTCCGGCTTCATGTCCTGGCGGTGCGCCTGCCGGCCCTGAGGAAGCGCAAAGAGGACATACCCCTTCTGATTGCCCACTTCCTCAAGGCGCTCGATTCGGGCGGGACAAAGGGAGTTAGCCCCGAAGCGTTCAAAGTGATGATGGAATACTCATGGCCCGGGAATGTCCGGGAGCTGCGCAATGCCCTGGAGAGCGCGCTCGCTGTATCCGAGGCAAGCGAAATTTCGGTGGAGGACCTCCCTCAACACATATCGGAAACCTCGGCAGGCATGATATCTGAAGACCATCTTACCAGACTGACCTACCAGGAAGCATGCGATCTGGGAAGGGACCGGATCGCCGGACGGTACCTCCAGGCGCTCATAAAGGCCCACAAGGGAAATGTCACTGCGGCGGCCGAACGGGCCGGAATACAGCGAGAGACCCTGCACCGTCTCCTTCGAAAGCACAATATCGACCCATCAGAGTTCAGGGGCTAGCGGCCCGCTGATTTATCGGGACAATCCGGGCTTTGTCGGGGTCCTCTGCGGACCCGGGGTCTGTCATGCCGGTATTGGGGAGCCGCCATGCTGGAATCCCGGGGTTGCCATGGTGATGTCCCGAGTTACATGTGATCCCGGGGATCACAGTTTCAGGATGCCGTCATCCGGCTCTACTCATAACTTATTGCCAACACGTGAGTTAATCACAGAGATCTCTGGCACGGCCCTTGCTCTTGTCTCCTGTTGAAAACGGTCCCGCGGACGGCCCACAGGGGTGGCGCCGGAGGCGGGACCCAAAGCAGGAGGAGGTCCGGAATGTGGAGTGAGAGGATGGTAGGAAAGAGATCTGTGGGTCTGGCTCTGCTGTTTGCCGCGGCTTTTGTTGTGGGTGTGGGGCTTCTGACAAGCTCGGCGCTTCTGGCAGGCGATGAGAAAGCCATGGCGGACAAAGCCGTCGCGGACAAGGCCGAACCCCAGGAGATGGCGGAAGACTCTTACCCGCTGGAGACCTGTGTGGTGTCCGGAGGAAAGCTGGGGACAATGGGTGATCCTGTTATCTACGACTATCACGGCCGTGAGATCAGGTTCTGCTGCGCGGGTTGCGTGAAGCCTTTCGAGAGTGATCCTGACAAGTATATCAAGAAGCTCGACGAGGCCATCATTGCCAGGGACCTTCCCGCTTATCCGCTCGAGACCTGCGTGGTCACCGGCAAGTCGCTCACCGGCGAGGACGTCGACCCGGTCAACTATATCTACAAAGACCGGCTCGTGCGCCTGTATGATGACGGCGCCCTGAAGAAGTTCAAGGAGGACCCTGAGAAGTATATCAAGAAGCTCGACGAAGCGCAGATGATGCACGATATGAAGATGATGGAAGAGATGAAGATGGAGAAGGCCGCCGGGATGGAAGGACACGAAGCCATGCAGATGGAGGCGGCGACACAGAACAAGGCGCACACATGTGGCGGAGGGCATTAAACGTGAAAGCACGGAAGATCTTTCAGCGGATTGATATGCAGCTGAGGCGTATTCAGCTCACGGCGGGTGTTCTCATACCTTTGTCACTGTCGATCCTGCTGTCTGGTCTTCCGGGCCTCGCGTCCGCCTCCGAAGGTGGCTACCCCGAAGGTTCCCCTGACGTGACGGCCGAATCGAAAGTGGTCCTGGGGGATGACGCGACGCTTCAGGACTATCTGGCCTATGCGGCGCTCAACAACCCCGGCCTGGAGGCGGCATTCGAAGAGTGGGCGCAGGCGATGGAGAGAATCGGCCAGGTCAAGTCGCTTCCTGATCCTCGACTCACCTATGCCTACTATATCCAGGAAGTGGAGACCCGCGTAGGACCCCAGCGCCAGGCCTTTGCGCTGATGCAGACCATTCCCTGGTTCGGCAAGCTGGGAGCGCGGGGTGACATGGCCCGCGAGGCGGCGGAAGCGGCACATCAGAAGTACGAAGCGGCCAAACTCAGGCTCTTCTACCGGGTCAAGCACGCATATTACGAGTACTACTACCTGGCTCGCGCCATCGACATCACAGAGAGCAATATGACCCTGCTTGAGAATCTGGAGTCGGTGGCACGGGCGAAATACCGGGCGGGCGAGGGAGCTCACCCGGCGGTCATCAAGGCCCAGGTTGAGCTCGGGAAGCTTGAGGATAGGCTGAATTCGCTGAGAGATCTTCGGGCGCCCACTCTGGCAAGGCTGAACGCGGCGCTTGGAAGGCCCGCCGCCGAAGATCTTCCCTGGCCGCAGGGCATAGAATATGAACCGGTGCGCCTCGACGAGGCGGAAATCAGCCGGCGGCTCGAGGAGACCAGTCCCGAGCTTCGGGCGCTGGCCCATGTGACGGCAAGGGAAGAGAGGTCGGTCAATCTGGCCCGCAAGGACTATTTCCCCGACTTCACTCTCGGCGCCAACTACATAGACACGGGACAGGCCCTGGATCCGGAAATGAAGGACAGCGGCAAGGACGCTTTCATGGTTTCGCTGTCGATCAACCTCCCGCTCTGGGTGGGCAAGTACCGTTCAGCTGAGAGAGAGGCCCATGCCAGGGTCGACGCTGCCAGAAGGCGCCAGGATGACAGCGAGAGCAGGCTGCAGGCCGATCTCAGTTTCGCGCTGTTCCAATTGCGGGACGCGGGACGCAGAATTGATCTGTATCGCGACACATTGATACCCAAGGCCGAGGAGTCCCTGCTGGTTTCCCAGAGGGCCTTTGCGGTCGACAATGCCGACTTCTTCGAACTCATTGATGCTGAAAGAACGCTGCTGGAATTCCAGCTCTCATATGAGCGGGCCCTGACGGAACATGCGCAGCGGCTGTCTGAGATCGAGATGCTGACCGGAAGGGAACTATGAATGAGGAGGTGGTGACAATGCAGGAAGGCCCCGGGAAGAGAAATGCGGGTGATCGCGGCAGGACAGGGCCCATCATCGTGGGCATTGTCGCCATGGTCCTCATACTCATCTCGATAGGAATCGGCTACAGGATCGGCAGCCGGGGCGAGCAGGCCGAGATGCCCCACGGAGATCAGGCGGCCGGTGTCTCACAAGCGGTGATCTGGACATGTTCAATGCATCCGCAAATCAGGCAGCCCAAACCCGGCCGGTGCCCGATTTGCGGTATGGACCTCATACCCGTCACCGATACCGAAGGTGACCAGGGGGCCG
>JASFOL010000046.1:0-7288 GCA_050116545.1 bacterium
CCGCCCGGCATCGCTCGGCAACACGGCGATGTTCAGCTCGAGGCCATCGGCGCCCGCAGCGGCCATCTGTTTGGCATAGGCCACCCACCACCTGGGAGAAATGCAGTTGAGGCTGGCAATCACCGGAATGTCCGCAGCGGCCTTCGCTTCCCGGATTACCTTGAGATACTCTCTCGGCCCCATCGCCATGCCCATTTTTTCGACATACTCGAAGGCCTCGGAATGACCATAGAGCCACATGTCCTGCTCGGCGGCCCGGGTCTCGGCGGAGATCTGCTCCTCAAATAGCGACTTGAGGACCACTGCTCCGGCCCCGGCATCCGAGCACTTCTTCACGCCATCGGCGCTCCCGGTAAGACCGCAGCTTGCCACTATCAGGGGATTGCGCAGACTGAGCCCCATATAGGTTGTGGATAGATCTGCCATGGATCAGCTCCTCTTGTTCCGGACGTACAGGTTAGTATATTCGTATCGACCTGATAATTGTATCAGGTATTTTCCCGCCTTCGTCTATTTCAAATACCGGTCGAACCAGCGCAGTATGTGCTTCAGCCTGTCCACCCTCCGGTCCGTCCTGCCGCCGCGCGAGAGCCCGTGCGGTTCATCGGGGAAACGGACCATCTCGGTGTCCACCCCGAGGGTCTTGAGCGCCACAAAGACCTGCTCGCCCTGCTCGATCGCGCAGCGAAGGTCCTGCTCGCTGTGTATGACCAGCGTGGGCGTCACCGCCTTGCCTATATGCTTCATGGGAGACTGGCGCCAGTAGTCATCCAGGCTCGCCCAGGGCGGCCTGCCGCAGATCTCGTCCTGGAATGTCCAGTTGAAGTCGCTCGAACCCCACATGCTGACCAGATTGCTTACGCTTCGCTGGGTCACCGCCGCCTTGAACCGGTCGGTCCTGCCGATGATCCAGTTGGTCATATAGCCGCCATAGCTGCCGCCCGTGACTCCCATCCGCCTTCCGTCTATGTAGCGCTTGCGCTTCACATAATCCGTCCAGGCCATCAGGTCGTCATAGTCGACCGTGCCCCAGTTTCTCCATATGCTCTTGGAGTGGGCTTCGCCATAGCCCTGGCCGCCGCGAGGATTGCAGAAGTGGACCACATAGCCCTGGGCCGCAAGGCAGTAGAACTCGTGCATGAAGAAGTTGCCGTACTGCACGCGCGGTCCTCCATGGATCTCCAGGATCGATGGATACTTCCTGTTCTTCCTGAATCCGGGAGGCTTCAGGATCCACCCCTGGATCCGGTTGCGCCCCGCGCCCTTGACCCAGACCTCATCCATCTGGCCGAGGTCGATGCTCTTGAGCACCGGCTCATTGACGGACGTCAGCCTCAGGGGCGCGCCGCCCGAAAGCCCGCGGACCCAGAGATCACCGGGATATGCCATGTCGGCGTGAAAATAGGCGATCTTCTTCTGCGCCTTATCGAGCGTGTATGCTCCCACAACGCCCTTTCCGCCGATCACGACGGCCAGTGAGCCCCGCGAACCGCCGGGAGCGATGGAACAGAGCTCCGTGTTGCCGCGCATCGACACCTGGAAGTAGATGCGGCTCCCGTCAGCGGCCCAGGTTGGAGGCATCATAGCCGGCCCGCCCGGCAGGTCGTTTATGGTCCAGCTGGTGCAGTGAATGTCGAACTTCCTTGTGATCTCCTTTGCAGGAGCCCCGCCGCCGGACGCAACCACCCACAGCGATACATTCCTGTACCATTTGCCGCGTCCCCTCATGCCCGTGAAAGCGATCTTCGATCCGTCGGGAGAGAAGACCGGATTGCCCTTGAAACCCACGGGCGTTGGGATCTTGCGGATCCGGCCGCCCCTCGAGGGGACCACGAAGATGTCCATCGCATCGGGATCCAGGTCGGGATCCTTGGAGCGGTTGGAAACAAACACCACTTGTTTTCCGTCCGGGGACCATGATGGTTCGCGCTCGTCATGGATGCGCCCCGACGTGATCTGCCGGGCCTTACCGCTCGAGGCTTCGATGGTCCAGAGATGCCAGCGCTCCCTGGGCAGGAATCCGGCGGCGTCCTCCTTGAAAAAGACCCGGGTGATGTGGCGCGAGACCACTCCAAGCTTCTTCTTCTGCTCGTCCTTCTCCCGCTCGACCTCATCCGCGTCCTTCCTCCGGAACTCGCAGACAAAGCGCCTGCCGTCCGGCGACCACCGAAAGCAACCAATCGATCCCTTCAGGTCGCTGACGCGCCTGGCTTCGCCACCGCCGAAGGGGATCACGTAGATCTGACTCTGCTTGTCGTCCTGCCGGTTGGAGACGAAGGCTATTCGCTTGCCGTCGGGCGACCACTTCGGCTGGGCGTCCACATGGTCGCCGTGGGTAAATTGCCGCGGGCCTCCTCCACGGGTATCCACCACCCAGAGATTGGAGTACTTCTTCTCGGTCTTCCGGTCAACCCGTTGAAGACTGTATACGACATGGTCGCCGTCCGGGGAGATTTCACACGCCCCTATCAGCTGGAACTTGTAGAGATCCTCCGCTTTCATCCCTCTTTTTCTGCGCTTCGCCATCGTCTTTCCTTTCACCTCATTGTGGGTATGGCTTATGATTCCACGGTGAGACCAGTCTATACCCCGGCTCAAAGGTGTTCAACACCTATAAGGGAGAAGCCGATCTATGGGATGCGAGGAGGACCATATGAGCTCTATCACAGGAATCCCGGCCCGGATGATCCGTGCGGCGGCCGATGTAACAGCTCCGGCAATTGTCACCATCATTGCGTCGATCACCATCCTGATGCTGGCAGGCGCAGTTCTTATGCCTTCCGCGGCCTTTTCCACGGCATCAGAAGGAACGGCAAGAGCACCGGTCGGCACAGCGGACGATACCGGCAGCGCGCCGGCTAATGTCGCGGACGATACCGCAAGAGCATCAGCGGGCGCGGCACTTGTCGATCCCTATGGAATCTTGAAGAAGAACCTGGATGAAATGGGCGGCATCGAGAAGATCCTGTCAATCTCGACGCGCTACTATGAGGCTGATATCACCTTCATGGGTATGCAGGGCCGGGTGAAGGCGTGGGAGGAGAGGCCGATGATGAAAAGGCGCGAGATGAGCCTCGGGGTTCTCCGGATGACATCGGGTGACAATGGAGATATCAGCTGGATCGTCGACCCCAATGGAAAGCTCCAGGTGGTCAAGGATGAGACGGCACTCGAACGAAGAGAGATCGAGGCCCTGCTGGAGGCCTATGAGCACGCGAACCCCGAATCCAAATACTTCACGCTGGCCTTCGAGGGCATGGAGATGGTCGGTGATACCGAGTGCTATGTGGTTAAGATCCTCAACAGCATCAATGATGATGTCCGGCTGCGATACTTCGACCACGATACCTTCCTTCAGGTCAAGGCGGTGGACCCCGAGGAGAGCTTCGAGGTTCACACCCTGCTGTCCGACTATCGCGATGTTGCTGGCGTCAAGATACCCTTTCACATGGAAGCCGACATCCGGCCCATCGGGCAGAAACAGATAATTCAGATAACCAAGTATCAGGTCGACATCCCCGTCGACCGCGAACTTTTCGATCCCCCGGAGCAGGACGCGGATGATTTCTCCTTCGCGGGTGGAGAGGTTGCCGAAAGCGTCCCCTTTGAATACATCCAGGACCACATCTACCTGGACGTCACCATCAGCGGGCTCAAGTCCACCTGGGTGCTGGACACTGGGGCAAGCGCCACCGTGGTGGACAGCACTTTCGCCGCCGATATCGGGTTGCCGTCAATAGGAAAGGCCAAAGCCATCGGCGCCGGCGGGACGGTGGACGTCAACCTGGTCACCCTGCCACCCTTGAGGATCCAGGGCATACGCCTCGATGAGCAGCAGGTGGGGTCCATACCGCTGAGAGAACTCTTTGGCATGCATGGGCTCGAGATAGACGGCGTCCTGGGCTATGACTTCCTGTCACGCTTTGTGACCCGCATAGACTATGCCAACACCACGATGACCTTCTATGACCCGGAGTCCTTCGTCTATACCGGAGACGGCGCGGTAATAGAGGCCCCGCTTGCCCACCGGCTATTCAGCCTGCCCGTGACGCTTGACGGAGTCTATCAGGGAGACTGGACGCTGGACATAGGCGCGAGCATATCGACCCTTCAGTACCCCTTCGCAAAGGAGCACGGTCTGCTGAACCTGGAGGGGGTCGAGAGGCTGGCGGGCGGCGCCGGCGGCCAAATCCGGGCCCGTGTCTCTGAGTTTGAATCTCTGGAGCTGGGCGGATTCACGGTGAAGCTGCCCCTGATCCTGGTGCCGCTGGAAGACCTGGGAGCATTCTCACTCGACCGCGGTGTCGGCATCCTGGGCAACAGCACACTGCGACGCTTCGTCATCTACCTCGATTATGCGAACCAGAGAGTCATAATAGAGAGGGGGCGTGATTTCGAGACGGCTTTTCCCAGGGATAAGAGCGGAATGAGCATCGCCATCACGCCCGGGGGTGACTACCAGGTGCTCTCCGTGTCGGCCGGCGGCCCTGCCGCCGACGCCGGATTACTCAGTGGAGATATCGTACAATCAATCAACGGTATCGAAGTCGAGCGCCTTGGAGGTCCCACAAGGGTCTCCGACCTCTTCAGTGCGGATGCGGGCACCGTCTATGAGCTGGAGATTCTCCGCGAAGACAAACCCATGAAGATTGCCATCACCCTGAGGGATCTTTACTGAGTATGCTGGCAATGCCGGAGTTCACTTCAGCAAGATCACTTTATGGTTAATCGATTTGGAGCCCGAGGCAAACCTGACGAAGTAGACACCCGGAGCCGCCGTGCCTCCGTCCGCGCGGCTGCCGTTCCAGCTGAACCCCTCGGTCAACCCGCCCGGCTTCCCGCATGAAAGGGTCTCCACGACCTTTCCACCGATATCACATATGTCCAGTGTGCCGTCGCCGATTGAAACGCCGATTTCGCGGACCCCCGCCAGGCGTATCCTGAAGAACCGTCCGGGGTTCGGATATGCCTCGATGCGGAGTTCCCCACCCGTGCCGGAGCGCCCGTTCACCCCGGCCATTCCGACATTGACCATACCATCGTGCCAGGCTATGTCATCGAGCCGGTATCCCTGATATGTGAGCCAGAAGTAATCACACGTAATGGTGGTGATCCCTTCGGCCAAAGCCCTGAATGTCAGTGACGAGAGTGCCCCGGGGCCCGTCACGGTTACCCCGCCGCACATCAGAACATGAGACACGAAAATGGAGTCCGGACCCGGATCCGGAAACCACCACCGGTTCCAGCACGAGTCCGTCATCACGTACTCTTCTCCCGCCGACATCAGCTCGAGCATCTCAGGATCGAATGTGATGACTGTCTGGTAGCCATCGAACTCCAGATCCGCCGAGTCCTTCCACACGAATATGTTGAAGACCTCATCCTGTTCCACGCACAACACTGAGGGCTGGATCGACACACTCGTGCTGGCATTGCCCAGGCCCGTTGCCGCAAGCACGATCGCGAACACAAGCGGAGCTATCAACCCCGCGCGCACCTCACTCATGGCATCACCTCCTTGCGATACCACAACTCCAATGTTCCACCGCACATGGCCATAGCTCCTCCCTGCGTGTCCACTTCCCACCGCCACAGGTGTCGATCCTCTGTTATTCCCCAAACGCAGCTCAGTCGGTTCCGGGGCCCTTCAGCCCCGGAACCATTCTCTCATAACCGCTATGGCAACACAAAGAGTTTCCGTGTCACCCTGCGGCCCTCAACGTCCATTCTCACTACATATACACCTGCTGCTACCTGACCGCCACTGGCAGAGCGGCCGTTCCATTCCACATTGTGCTCTCCGGCTGTCATCACGCCATCAGCCAGAGTGCGCACAAGCCGCCCTGTCACATCATAGATACTCAGAGATACCCTCACCTCTGAAGGCAGGTTCAGACGAATCTGAGTCGATCCGCTGAACGGATTCGGATGTGAACCAAGACTCAGGACTCCAGGCGTGGATGGAGCCGGGACAGACTCGTCAACCACCTCGGGCTCAATCCTGCGGCCCATGGGCCTGTTCTTGCGGTCCCTGAGTGTCTGCACCTTGAGCACCGGCAGGTGACTCACCCCTCCCACCAGGCGGAAGCTGATGGCGGCTACTTCTCCAGAGCCCATGATCGTGATGTTCCTGCCGAGAATCGCCGCGTCGAAGTGGACTCGCCCGGCCACGTCCTGGTTCTCCGAGAACACCGGAGATCCCTGACCGGCAAGCAGCTCGCCGGGCGTGACTCCTACCAACTCCAGGCCTGAAGGCTCATAAAGTACCTCGGCATGAAGGCCCTTGACCGCTCGCGAGTTGCCTTCCAGCAACAGCCGGGCGACTATCACATCCGTGCGGTCCTCACCTTGCTCGTCCCACTCAAGCCTAAGAGCCGGACGCTCTATCCCCGCCATCGCCTCCGGATAATCTCCACCGGTGAAACTCACCGTGGTGAAGTTGATCGCGAACATCATGAGATCCTCGAAATCGATCACATTGTCCGTGGTCGGAAGCTTGTCCGTCGAAAGATCTGTGGTCGGACCCACGTCACAGTAGTTGAGATACCCCGCCTCTCCATGGTTTTTCCAATAGGAGCTTCCCATCAGCGAGAAGTCGACGGAGTTGACGTATGTATCGCCAGTGCCCGGAGAACTTCCATCGCTCACGTCTCCAAGGTGATAATTGAGCGTGCCCGTGGTCTTATTGCTCACCGCAGACACGTTATAGGCAATGTCCTTGGTGAATACCACGTAGTACCAGAAGTCGCGAGCTGCCGGCTCATCCGTCTGACCCGTCGCAGTCACACCGGTCACGGCCCAGGGAGAGGCCGGAGGATAGGACGGGGCGGCAGGCTCTGTACCCGTACCGTCGTCATACTCCGGATAGTCACCATAGCCCGCGTGGTATACCTCGGTCTCATAGGCATCACCGGGAGCAGTGAAGGTCAACGTGATATCCGTTGTGCCGTTGCCGGTATTGCCGCTCTTCACCTGCGCCGCCGCCAGATCGCCTATCGCCGCGGGGGCGATATTGTCCGAGGTGATGTCGTCAGAATCTGAAGCGGTGTTACCAAGGTCGTCCGTCGCTGTCACCGTAACCGTCACGGTGCCATTGGCCGGCGTGCATGCGACATTTGTCAGCATCGTGGTCCAGGTAGCCACTCCGGCCACATAGGTGTCCGGGTTGACCGCAGGTCCACCGCCCAGACCCGTCAGATCCGCCGTGATATTGCTGGCGTCAAAAGCCGGGTCGTCGTCGGTAACGGTCGCTGTTACCCTGGCCGCGTCCGTGTCCTTGATATAGTCG
>JASFOL010000047.1:0-7142 GCA_050116545.1 bacterium
CCGATCTCTCAAGGAAGGATGTCTCGATGGTGCCGGCCGTCTCGATTGCCCGCTCGACGGCCTCGGTTCCACGCTCCGCGCGTTTCAGTCCGGCATGCAGGATGGCGGCGATCGGCCCCCTTGTCCTCTCGCACTCGGCCGCCGCGGCGTCAACACCCTTCGAATGAAGAGCATCGAGCACGCGCTTCATCAGTTTCCTGACGTCGGTCCGGGCGCGGCTCAGGGTCACCGCCCTCTCAATGATAACCGCCACGCCTATGATCGATGCGGCGAGAAGAGGATACATGAAGGGGCCGCCCTTGAAGAAGAGCTCGACCAGCCCGCTCTGCTTGACCCTTGACATAAAGCCTTCTTCGGTTACCTCGACCTCATCCGGTGTAGTCTCGAGAGACTTCAAGAGATCGGCCAGGGAATTGTCCACCATGTTCTCATCGGCAGGCATTTCCTCGGCGGGAGTCCCGCCTTCTGTATCCGTCGCGGTTTCCTGGGACAGACAAAGACCCGCTGAGAGAACAAGCGCAATACCAAGAATCAGGGACAGGTGCCAGAACTTGAAATGAAACATGAAGCCTCTCCTTGCAGAAGTTACCGCTTAACTGACTGACGAATCACCAAAAAAGCTTGCCGGCGGACCCTGTCGGACACGCCCAACAAGCGTGTTTTATGGGTAAACTCTAATAGTGGTGCAAGGGGTTGTCAACCCTTTTTTAGTACTCGTGCTTTTCCGTGCTGTAGACTATTCTGTATTCGCCGAAGCCCCTCTCATCGACCAGGACAAACCGCATCTTTGCCGACCGCGCCAGCCTGTCCGGAAGGTCTCTGACCGGCTCACCCGGACCGTCATATGTCCATATCTCATAGGCCTTCCCGTGGACGGTGCTTCCTCCTGTCTGCTCGGAGAACGCGTCATCATTGGAGACGGCCTGGTCCCAGCTTCCTTCCTCGGAGGACCCTGTCTTCATGCCGACCCTCGAAAACGGATCGGTCGGGACGGGTTCCGTGCCCCCTCGAATGTCCGTGGTGTTCTTGACGAACTCATAGTCCGAATAGTGACTCTGGATGTCGTCCGGAGGCCCGTACTTGATATAGAGCCTCCCCCTGTCGGTCAGGGCTCCCCTGGTGTTGGCGCTGGCGAAATTCTCGTCGGCGTACTTCACCCTGCGGAAGTGTTCGATCAGGGCTTCATTCTCCACTGTTCCGGGTGTGGGGTCGATCTCGTGCAGGACCGACCGCAGGTATTCCTCCTGGTCTCCATGAGACAGGGACTTGTAGGTCTCCATCTCCTCATCGGTGAATATATAGGCCAGGTCTCCGAGCGCCTCGATCTCATGCCTGCCCCAGGAGTAGACGGACCATGCCACGTCGAACTTGCGCCGGCTTTCCGCAAGCACCTCTCCATCGCGGTCGACAAGTCTCAGCGAGAGCAGATAGCTGGCCGCAGGCAGAGAGGTGATATTGAACAGCGCGGTGCTTCCCACCACGTTCCCTCTGAGATCTATGGGGTTCTCGGTGGCATAGATCTCGTGACCCGACTTGTTGATAATGGAATAGCGGACCATGAGGGTGTCATCGGTCTGCTCCTTCCTCAGGTCATAGATCTCGAAGTAGATCGGCAGCTCGGTGAGCAGGAGCCCGTAGCGCCGGTGCGGGTTGGGTATCACCTCGAAACCCGACTTCTGAAACGAGCCCTCCTGGACGCGGCGCAGGCTGCGGGCGAATTCCACGTCACTCATCGAGATTCGGCCGGCGGGGAACCTCTGGCTCTCCACCAGGACATCGATCTGGCCGGAGTTGTAGTCGCCCTTTATAAAGGAGACAATCTCCCTCTTGCGGGCATTGAGGTCCTCAAGAACGATCTCGGCGTCATATGTGCCCGGAGGCACCACTATCTTCGACTGCAGCACCTGGACAATGCCGCGGTCGGACGCGTCGTCAATCGAGCCGGCCGCGACCGTGACCTCCCTCTCGCTCTCTCCGGCAATTTCACCCAGGCTGTCCTTGAAGGTCACCCTGAACCTCAGCTTGCCCTCGAGGCCGCCGTCGCCGGTTTCAACAAAGACCAGCTGATCATTGGAGACAATCGCCGAGATCACCTCGACATTGCGATCGCGATCGAATATGAAGGTCACCACATCGGCGTGAAAGACTATGTCCCCCGTGCTCGGGCCCGGGATATCTTCACTTTCGGACCAGGCCCGGCATATCGACAGGCCCGAGGCCATTGTGATGATAAGAAAAAGGGGTAGCACTAAAGCTACCCCGCTGGTTTTTCTCAGATCAATCATAGTTAGAAGCCGACTCCCAGAGATATCTTGTGCGAGACGTCAAGAAGGCCCATCTGGGAGTAGCAGTAATCCACAGTCCAGATCGAAGGCTTGTTCTCCAGCCCGATCCTTATGAACGGAAACTGCACCCCGAAGCCGGCCGTGATGCCTTCTTCGTCCCTGTTGAACCTGTAGCCGCCTCTCGCAGCCACTTCCAGGTTCTCCGCGAATCCCTTGTAGACATACTCGGCGCCCAGATTGAGTCTCTCGGCCCCATCGGGCGGATGATCGAACTCCGCCGCGCCGGTCAGGGTCTGCCTTGGGTCATCCAGCAGCGGCATCGCCGCGCCGACCTTGAACGTGACCGGCATAGGGCTTTCCTTGCCGGAATCCAGGAGCTTGTACCCGCTGCCCATATTGAGGAACGCCATACCTATCTTGATCCCCCTGAAACCCGTGTCATAGATCGTACCCAGGTCTACGGCGAAGGTCTCTCCGCTGTAATCGGCAAGGCCCTCGTGAATCCACTTGGCGGTGGCCCCGAACGAGAATCTGTCCGTAAGCATCCTGGCATAGGTCAACGCGAAAGCCATGCTTCCGGCGTCGAAGCTGTACCCGGTGCCGTTAGGCCTGTACTCTGTGGTCTCGGGCATGGGATCCATCTGAAGCACCGTCGCGCTGATTCCGATCACCCCGGGGATGAACCCGTAGGAGAACACGTACGAGGCGTACTCGTGGCTCAGCTCGGCGGGCCATGACCCGTGGTTGAGGGAGAACCTGCTCCCCGTGATCGTGGCAACTCCGGCGGGATTCCAGTAAGTGCTGGTCGCGTCATCCTGAATCGCGACAAACGCCTCTCCCATCGCCACGCCTCTGGCGCCCACACCTATCTTCAGGAACTGCGCGCCGACCGTTCCGACCTTTTCGAATGTGTCCGCCGACCAGCTTGCACCGGCAAGCAGAAACGCTACAGCAACCGCGATCAAAAAGGCTCTCCTCAAGATACTCCTCCTTCCGACTAAACGATCGTCGCTACCTGACGATTACGAACTTGTTGACCTGCTCACCTTCCGGTGATTCCACATGCATCAGATATATCCCGCCAACGATTTCCTGATCATTTCTCGATACCAGGTTCCAGCCGGGCGGTTCCCGCGTGGGATCGGTCGGATCCTCAAAATAGCGGCTCCACACCAGGTCCCCGGCAAGGCTGTAAATCCTGACCATCGACTTCCTGGGAAGATTGACAAACCTCACCCTTCGGCCCGATGGGTCCCTGTCATACTCGGCCATATCTCCGATCGCACGGCCGCTTGCCCTGGCACCCTCGCTCATGCCCGGATAAGGATTGGGAACCACGCGCGCCAGGCCCGTCACCCTGGCCGGCGTGCTCCTCGGGTAAACCAGCTGCATCGCCTGGGAATAGCTGCCGTAGCGCGGGATGGAGTCGACCTCGCCGGTCGAGGCATTGACCGTCTTCTCGGCGCTGCCGTCGTCGAATGCCGTGACCGCGTACCAGTAGGGAAGACCATTGTGAACATCATCGTCGACATAGCGGTACTTCCCTATGCCCAGCAGCCCCGTGTCGATGCTCGCGAGGTCCTTGCGCTCGAAGTGAGCGATAAGCTGCCATTGGTCCCCCGAAGGGACCTCGCTTTCGTGGCGCCAGCCCACGGCTTTCCAGATCCTGTAGCCCGCGAAGTCATAGACATTCTGCAGCGGGTCGGGGATTGTCTCCGAGTAATCATCCCATTCGATTATCACTTTGTTGTCGTCGGCGATAAGCTGCTGCTTCGGCGGCGGAGGCGGAGACGACCCCAGCCAGTGGGAGAATATCAGTTTTCCGGACGGGTCTGTCAGGTACCCGCCATTGTACACCTTCTGGGCATTGGTCGCATTCTCCAGGAAGGCGCTGAACGGGTGGCCGCAGACGAATGCGCACTGGAAGACCAGCGTGCTGCCCGGGGGAATCTCGGCAAAGGGCCCGGCGCTGACCAGGAACCTGTAATCCGCGGCTTTGATGGTGGGCGGATCGATGGTCTGCTCGGTATCGGAGTCCCCCCTCATGTACCGGTAACGCTCTTTGTCATTCTTGGGGTCCTCCTCGCCGCTGGACCAGGACCTGAACATGTGTATCTCAACGTCGGCCGGGGCGAGCCTGCCCTGGGGATCGGTGGTGTGTCCAAGGAACATCACCCCGATATACCCGTCCACCTGGCCGTCCTCACCGAGGGGATGATCGTACATGTAACCCATCGTTATACGATAACTCTTCTCCTCCTCGCCTCCCTCGGGACTTATTTCGGTCCGGGTGATCGTCGTGTCCACAAAGTCGGCCATATCGTCCGCATAGGCCTGTGGAGTCACCCTGACATTGCCGATGTCGGCATCGACCATGAACGCGACATACGCCTTGTAGATGGTCGAGTCTCCGTCATTGGTGACCTTGTACTCCACACCGATGAAGTCCTGAACAGACCCTGAGGTCCAGGCATAGCTCTCCTGGCGCACCATGAGATGGAGAGGCTCATGGAAATCCTCGGTCCTGGAGGGGTTCATGGAGGTCACCGTATCAAAGAACACAGATGAGAACATCTGCTGCGAAATCGCGGCGAAGTCCTCATCCACGAGTCCGTCATCGTCATTGTCATAGCCGTCCAGCGGGTCCTCATCGATAAGCTGATCGCTGTCATCATCCTGAAGCCTGCCTCCTCCGGGTTGTCCCTCCGCTGTGAAGTAGACAACATCCCGGATGTCGGCTCTGGGATAGAATTCCAGCTGGTAGACCGCGGCGGTGACCAGAGTGTCCGGCCTTCCGAACTCATCAAACACCTCACCGCCGACCCACAGGCCCGCACCATAGAGATACTCGATGCCGCTGCCCGCCGGCCACTCGCATGAAGGCGCGCTCGGATCGGCGTTCAGGTCACCGAAGAAACCCATATTGGAGCTGTGAAGCAGCATCTGGTTCACATTGTGATAGATGCCGCGGAACCTCACCACACCGTTGCCGGGGCCATCATATGCGAGGGGAGTATCGCCGTCATAGTAGGCGAACGCCGCAGAGCAGACCAGCATCAAGATCAGGAAGGCAAACGGGATTTTGAGCCTCGCCGCATGCCGCGTGATCGCTTCAGTAAACATCATTCGGTCCTCCATCGCATAGTTACCAGTCAAAGGAAATGCCGACCCTGAAGTTCCTCGGAGTCGAGTAGACCCTGGGATCGTTCAGGGGCACGTAGATGACCTCCGGCAGCCCAAGGAGCTCGCCCTCATCATATGCGCCGCCCAGCTTGCCCTCGGTCGTATAGTACGCAGAGTAGTTTCCGTCGCCGCCCGGCCAGCCGCCGGGGGACAGACTCGCTATGTTCTGCCGGTCGAGCACATTCCTGCCCTCCAGGAAGAGCGAGACTTCCTGCCCGCCGATTCTCCATCTCTTGTCGGCCTTGATGTTCACCGTGCTCCTGTCATCAAGCCTCTCGGAGTTTATGAGAGTCGCCCTGACTTCACGCTCCCTGGGAAGCACCGGTGTGAACGGCCTGCCTGTGGAATAGGACCAGTCTATATTGCAGCCCCACAGGCCGGGCTCGCTGATATAGAGATTGGCCGCGATCACGTGGTTCCTGTCCCAGTCAAGCGGGAGCTCGGTGATCGGGGCCCTGTCCAGCCCCCCGCCGACCACATTGGAGCCCTGGAGCTCGTTGGAGCTCGAACCGGTGGCCTTCGAGAATGTATAGGTGACACTCCCGGCGAACCGCCGGCTGAAACGCTTGGTCAGCTTGAACTCGATGCCCCGGACCGAACCATAGTCCAGATTGGTGTAGACCACCGGTGTGGCGGTCGGGCCATAGAGCTCCTGGAAATCGGAACCCTCGACCAGATCACCCGGCAGCGTGCCGGTCAATCCGAAAATGTCCTTATAGAACATGGCGACATCGCCCACCAGGGTCCCGGTGAACTGATGCTGCACACCCACCTCATACATGATCGTGGTCTCGGCGTCCATGAGAGGATTGCCGAAAGGCAGCAGTCCCTGATCGGTCTGGCCGAGGAACTGGAACATCACCTCCAGCCTCGGTATCTGGTAGAACCTGCCATAGTTGAAGTAAAGGGCGTCTCTCTCCGAGATGGGATACGAGACACCGAGCCTGGGGCTGATCTGCCACTCGGTCCTCTTGAAGAACCCCGTGTCCTCGCCTGGGAAACCGGTCAGCCTGAGGTACTCGTTATAGGACTCCACGGCCTTCTTCCCAGGATCGAAGAGGTCGAACCTCAGGCCGGCTCTCACATTCATGCCCTCGAACTTGATCCTGTCCTGGAGGAACGCCGAAAGCTGCCAGCAGTTGAAGTTATAAATGTCAGTGTATATCCCGGTCGGGTTGTCCTGGTCCGGGTAGAGCATGTCGGTCATGTCAAGCTGGTAGATATTGGTCTCCATACCGAACTTGACCTGGTGAGTCTGGCCCTTCTGTATGGTCATGTCACCCTTGCCCGTCCACATGACCGATTCATAGTGCTGCCAGTGAGGGTAGTCACCGGCGACAACGAAGTACCTGTTCTCAGGGTCCAGCCGGTCATTGGCATTCGGCGTCACGTACTCATCGGGGCGCTTGTCCAGCACCTGCTCTTCGTGCACCGTCGCGTAACGCCCGAGTCTCATGGTGTAGAAAGTCGAAGGGCTCAGCGAGTGGTTCCAGACCATCTTCATACTCTTGTGGCTATTGGTTATGTCCGGCGTATGCGACGGTCCGTAGTAGAGGCTGTAGGTCGAGTCAAGAGGCTCGAACCACCAGTGCTTCTGGGTTTCAGACCAGTATCCCACACGGCTGAACGCATGGTGGTAGAAATCAAACTTGTCACCGGAGCCGAGGAACTCAA
>JASFOL010000048.1:0-7022 GCA_050116545.1 bacterium
TTTCCTTGAACAGAACCGCCATGCTTGATCCCTTGACCGTAGCGATCGCAACCCGCTTGCCTGCGCGCACGAGAGCATCGAAGAGCGTATCGCATTCAAGGACCTTCTGAACGTATCGCCGGATGCCATGGGTCTCGGGCCCGGCTCCGGTGAACATGGATGCGAAGCACACAGGCGTCTTGGGCGGAAATACCGAGTCGAGCGGCACGGCCAGCGGTGCAGCCTCCCGCAGTGGTTCAAATATCGAGGGGTTCTCCTCGATGGCAGCCGTGCCGATGGCGTCCGGACAAAACACCAGGCAGCGCTCTATAAGGCCGGTGCCCTGCCTGCCGGCTTCCTCGATCAGCGCGTCGACCGGCTCCGCGCTGGATATCTCCGGAGGCCTGACACCCGTCAAGGCGGCCAGGGTGGGTGTGACGGATGCTATGGTTTGACGCTTCAATCGTGCCTCCGGGTCTGCGACTTCTCCAAGTCTACCACATCCCGGCCAGGCGTCGGGCCCCAAATCTTGAATTCAAATTTGGGGTCAGGTACCGATTTTTGAATTCAAGAATCGGTACCTGACCCCATTCTTGAATTTGGTGTTTGGCTTGACCGGGGGACTCGGTCAAAATAGAATGTAGCCAGACATTGGGGGCACATTTGAAGCGAATCGCATTTGTTTGCGAAGACATATCTCTTCCGCTGGACGAGGGTTTCAAGAACGCCTCCGCCCATATAGCGGTGTCCCTGGCCGATCTCGGCCACCAGGTCACGGTCTACACGCACGATCCCGAAAATGCGGCGATACAGGCCTCTCCCCTGCCCCGGAACAAGCTCCTGAGAGACAAAGCCTTTGCCAGGGCGCTGAGGGACGGAAAGCCCGATCTCCTCATATATGTACCCGAGGCCGCGGCCACCCCCATGAGCATGGTCAGATCAAGCTCGCTTCGCTCACAGGCCGGCCAGGCGCCGGTGGTCATGATCTCGCTTCAGCGGCGCGACTACTCCGGGTCGGGGCGCATGCTGCTCAGGATGACGGGTCCCGACCTGGTACTTGTTCTCTCATCGGAGAGCGTCTCCACCGTCGGAAGAGCGGGCCGGCCGGCCAGGCGGATACCGCTGGGCGTCGATGCGGAGGTCTTCAGCCCTGCCGCGCCCGAAGAGCGTGACAGTCTCCGGCGCGCCTACGGCATCGGTGATGAGAAGATGATCCTTCACGTCGGGCATCTGCGTCCGGGACGCAATCTCGGGGTTCTTGAGAGACTGGCCGCAAGCGGCGCCACGCTGGGGCTGGTCACCAGCTCGAGCACCGTCGCGGATCCCGCCGTTCGCGAGATGCTCAAGAGCTCATCGATTCGCCTCCTGAATGAATTCGTCGAAGACATCGCGGACGCCTACCGGGTGGCCGACGGATATGCCTTTCCCACGATTAGCCGGACCGACGCCATAGAGATCCCACTCTCGGTGCTGGAGGCCATGGCCACCAATCTCCCCGTGGTCTCGATGGCTTTCGGCGGGCTTCCGGATATACTGTCCTCCGGGGGCGGGCTCTTTCTGTGCGAGACCGAGGACGAATTCATAGCGAGCGCAGGTGAGATGCTCGGACTTGAGAAGGTGGAGACCCGGGAGCGGGTGCTGCCGCTTTCCTGGAAGAACGTTGCCGAGTCGATTATGACGCAGATCGAGGCGAGCCGCCTATGAAGCCGAAGCTGATAGTGCTGATGGGCCTGGATGGAAGCGGAAAGAGCACCCAGGCGGAAATGGCATCCGACTGGCTCACCCGCCAGGGCGTCCCAACCCAGGTGGTCTGGATGCGCGGCGAATCCTATATCACCCGGCCGGTGCTGAGGGTAGGAAAGGCCCTGCTTGGCGCACCCAGGGAGGACAAGCGAGGCGGGGGCATCGAATCGGGCAGGGAATATGAGCGCTATGTGGACGGCAAGCAGGCGATGTTCAAGAACCCGCTGCTGCGAGCCATCTGGCGGACACTCACCATCATAGACCTCTATATCACTTTCAAGCTTTCCTTCCGCTCCGTGAGCCGCGACACGCGCGTGGTGATCCTGGACCGGTATGTTTATGACAGCCTTATCGATATCGACTCGGCCTTCGGATCCGGGGGAACCGAGGCCGTCAAGATGATGGATTCATCGCTGCTCGGGCTCTTCCCCCGGCCCGACATGGTATTTCTTCTCGAGATACCTCCTGAGGAAGCGATGAAACGCAAGGACGATATACCCTCAATGGCGTATCTTGAGGAGCGGCATGGTCTGTACCTTAAGTTCGCCGAGATCACGGGGGCGACCAGGGTTGATGCGACCTCAAGCATCGGGCAAGTCCAGTCGGCCATAACCCATCGCCTGAAGGAGGAGAACATCCTGAAAGAGGTTGCGCAATGAGCAGACTCCTCATACTGGGTATCGATGCCCTCGACCCGGCCCTTCTCAATAAGTGGAAGGACGATCTACCCAACTTCAGCAGAATAATGGAGAAGGGTTACTATGTTCCGCTGGAGTCCACCCAGCCTCCCGACTCCATCCCGGCCTGGGTCTCGATCTACACAGGCATGCAGCCCTGGCAGCACGGAGTGGTGGACTCGGTGGACTACCTGGACGTCAAGGGCGGCGCCAATGCAGTGGATACGGAAGTCCTGAGGGGCAAGACCTTCTGGGACATCGCGGGCAAGGCGGGAAAACGAGTGTGCATCATAAACCCCCTGCTGGCCTACCCGGTCTGGCCTGTGAACGGCGTGATGGTAAACGGACCTGTCTTCATCACCGGCGATGCCCAGGCCTATCCCGAAGAAATCGCATCCGCCTATCGGCTTCCGGAGCTCGGGGGGATGGTCGACTTCCCCGGCAAGAAGGAACTGGCGGAGTTCATAGCCAGGACCAGAAGCGTGACCGAGGACCAGGCCCGCTTCGGACTCAAGCTTCTGGCGACCGAGAAGTGGGACGTCTTCTTCCTCTGTCTCCTCACCCTGGACCGCATACTTCACTTCCTCTGGCGTTATACCGATCCGGCCGATCCGACCTATCCCGGCAAGAACCCTTATCAATCTTCCATAAAGGAGTTCTTCGTTATGCTGGACTCCCTGATCGGCGAGTACCTGGACGCGCTGGATGAAGATCAGGCGCTTCTTATCGTAAGTGATCACGGGCACCAGATGCGTCCTACCAGGGCTCTCTACATCAATGAGATCCTGCGGCGGGCCCGGTTGCTGAAAACCAGAAAGGGCGGCATCGGCGGCCTGAGCCCCGTCGCGCTCATCGAGAAAACCAAGACCGCTTTCTTGAGAACAATGCACAGACTGGACATGGAAGACTGGGTTTATCGGATCGCCGCGCTGATCCCGAAGGATAAGCGCAAGAGTCTCAAGACTTCATCTTTCGCGGTCCTTAAGGATGAGAGCGTGGCCTGGGTCTCCGACACCGGCGGCGGCACCTCTTTCGGAGGAATCGAGATCAGCCTGGAGCGTTGCCTGGCCCAGGACATGGAGTACGAGGGCCTGCGCGACAGGTTGATCGGCCTCCTCTCCGGAACGCGGGACTCCCAGGGCAAGCCCATCATAGCCTGGGCGAAACGAAGGGAAGACGTCTTCGAGGGCAAGAATGTGGAGAAGTACCCTGACGTGGTCTTCGAGCTCCGGGAAGACTACGGGGTCGACCGGACCCTGTTCTCCGGAATCACCGGGGGAAGCACCACCCACAAGAAGGTATCCGGCGGCCACTCCAAGTACGGCACCTTCATGCTCTACAACTCGCCCGATCCTCCCACCGCCCGGGAGCTTCACATCACCTCTGTCTTCGGTACCATAACCAGGATTCTGGGCCTGGAGTAGCAATGCGGATACTCCACACAAGCGACTGGCACCTCGGCCGGCTCTTTCACGGAGTCCACCTGACCGAAGACCAGGCATATGTGCTCGAGCAGGTGGTCGACGCCGCCGGGAGCGCATCACCCGACGTGGTTCTTATCTCGGGCGATGTCTATGACCGCGCCGTCCCTCCCGCCGAGGCGATTACGCTTCTCGATGACGTGATATCGCGCATGGTCCTGGGACTCAGGATCCCGGTGATCATGATAGCGGGGAACCACGATTCTCCCGACCGCCTGGCATTCGGGTCCAGGCTGATGCAGGAGCGGGGATTCCACGTGGCAGGCCCCTTCGCCGGCAGCGTAAGACCGGTGGTGCTTGAAGATGGGACGGGAAAAGTCTATTTCTATCCTCTCCCCTTCGCGGAACCCTCTGTGATGCAGGAGAAGCTCGGGGATCCCGGCCTTAAGGACCATGACTCGGCGATGCGGGTCGCGACGGCGGCAATCAGGGAGCATCACCCCGGGGGTTCAAGGTCGGTCCTGCTGGCGCACGCTTTCGTGGTCGGAGGCACCGAGAGCGAATCCGAGCGCCCGCTTTCGGTGGGCGGCGCAGGGACGGTCAAGGCTTCCGTCTTCGACGGGTTCGACTATGTCGCGCTCGGCCATCTTCACCGTCCCCAGGAGATCGGCGGGACGGAGAAACCCGGAGCCGCCGCGATCCAGTACGCGGGCTCGCTGATGAAGTACTCCTTCTCAGAGGCCGCGCACCAGAAATGCATGAAGCTGGTGGAGATGGACGAGAAGGGGAAGTGTGGGATCGAGAACATACCTCTCAGGCCCAGGCGGGATGTAAGGTCCATCGAGGGCTATCTTGAAGGGCTCCTGAGCGAGGGAACTTCGTCACCCCACAGAGAGGACTACCTCTCGGTCGGCCTTCTGGACGAGGGTGCCATCTATGACGCGATGGGAAGGCTAAGAGAGGTCTACCCCAATGTGCTGGAGATAAGACCGCGGTTCCCTGAACTCGATGGCCGGACCGAGGGACCACGATTCGATCACCGGAAACACAGCGAGAGCGCGCTCTTCGAGGCCTTCTACAAGCAGGCCACTGGCGAGGACTTGTCCGGGGAACAGGCGCGCGCATTCTCTTCCATTGTTGACAAGCTGAGGCGCGAGGAGCGGGAGGCCGGCTCTTGAGACCTGTCTGGCTTCAGATGAAGGCGTTCGGGCCCTATGCGGGTACCCAGGTGGTCGACTTCAGAGAGCTCGGGGCCAACAGGCTGTTCCTGATTACCGGGTCAACGGGCGCCGGCAAGTCCACCATATTGGACGCCATCTGCTTCGCCCTCTATGGCCGGACATCCGGCAAGGAGCGCGAAGGCAGGCAGATGAGAAGCGACTTCGCCAGTCCTGATGATCCCACCGAGGTAACCCTGGACTTCTCGCTGGGTGAGAACTGCTACAGGATATGGCGGACACCCGAGCAGGATCGACCGCGGAAGCGAGGAAGCGGTACCGTTTCACAGAAGCCGGACGCCACTCTATGGAAGATTTCCGCTCCCGGAGAAGAGCACGGCGCCAAGACAGAGGTCATCGCTTCCCAGTGGAGCAAGGTCACCGCCGAGGTCATAGATCTTCTTGGTTTTGAGCATGACCAGTTCAGGCAGGTGATTATGCTCCCCCAGGGCCAGTTCCGCAAAGTGCTGAACGCTGGATCAAAGGAACGCGAGGACATCCTGGAGGTCCTCTTCCGGACGGGGATATTCAGTCAGATCGAGGAAGCTCTGAAGCTTGCCGCGAAAGATCTCTCGGCCGATATGGACAGGCTTAAGAGCAAGTCGCAGATAATCCTCGGGCAGGCCGGCGCGGAGGACCGGAATGAACTGGACGAACTCTGCAAACGGCAGGAGAAGTCAGCCGGCGAATTCGAGGCCAGGCTCAAGGCTCTTCGTAAGAAAGAGGAGAGCGCCAGGGAAGCGCTCGAGGCCGCCAGCAGGCTTGAAGAGAAATTCGCCGAGCGAGAGCAGGCAGATCTTGCGCTCTCGGAGCTGGAGGCTGAGAAATCTGAGATCGAGATGGATAGATCGCGTCTCGAACGCGCACGGAAGGCTTCGAAGCTTGCCGGCGTGGAGGACAACCTGAAGGACCGCCTGGCGGAAGCGGAAGAGAGGCGAGAGCAAGCGGCGTCCTCGGAGGAGGAGCTCGAGCGCGCTGAGACCGCAAGGGCGGCGGCGATGACCGACTTCGCGCGGGAGAAGAAAAAGACGGGACGCAGGGATCGGACACAGAAGCGGCTGCATCAGCTCGACGGCCTTGCGACGAAAGTCGGAGAACTCGAGTCTTCGCTGCACAACCTGGCCGCGGCCGAGGATCACGTGAAGGCATTGCGGGACGAGAGGGATTCAAGGAAGGCGGACCTCAAGAAGCTGAGAGCGAAGATCCGCTCCCTCAAGAAGTCACTTGAGAAGAAGAGCAAGAAGGCAGGCGCCGCCGAAGCGCTTGAGGAGAAGTCCAGACGGTCTCGGAAAGAGCTCGAGCAGCGAAGGAAGCTGACGGCGGTGCGAGGCACACTGAGCCAGGCGCGCAAAGACCGGACTGCAGCGAGGAAGGTCCTCAAGGCCGCCGGCAGTGAATGTGAGATTCTCCGAAAGAAGATCGAAAGACTCGAGACCCTCTGGAGATCGGCGCAGGCTGGAATCCTCGCGCGCGGTCTCAGGAAGGGCAGACCATGCCCGGTCTGCGGATCGACCGAACATCCAGAGCCCGCACGCCTGGAGAAGAACGTGCCCGAAGAATCGACACTCGTCGAATTGCGCGCCCGGTTGGAGAGGCTCGAGAACAAGCGCGAGGAAATGCGCGGAAGAGACTCGGACGCAAGGGCCGGAGTCTCGCGGCTTGAAGCTGAGATAGATTCCCTCAAAGAGGCTCTTGGCGCCGGCGCGGGAATCTCTCTGAAGAGACTCGAAGCGGCTGACAGGAAACTCGGAGCTGACCTGGAAACAGCAAGGCGCGCGAGGGATGAGGCCGAGAAGATGTCGGGCGATCTTCGCGGCTTGAAGGATGAAGAGCGGGCGGCCGTCAGAGCATTTGAAGACGCCGAGGCCAAACTGACGCGCGGCCTGGAGGCCAGGGCGCTGAACCAGGCGACAGTCAAAGAAAGGCAGGCAGCGATCCCCAGGTCGCTGAGGACCGCATCTGCCCTCGAGGACGCACGGCGGGAA
>JASFOL010000049.1:0-7004 GCA_050116545.1 bacterium
CCGGAAGCGGCATGCGGTGACACGGAGCTGGGTGAGAAAATACAGGACGCCCTGATGGACCTTGAGCCGGGGCACCGCGTTCTAATTGTCCTCCGGCACTTCAGGGGCTGTTCTTATAAGGAGATTGGCGGCGCGCTTGACCTGCCCGAGAAGCGGATCAAGTCCAGGCTCTTCAGCGCGAGGCAGGCGTTGAGAATCGCACTGGTCGCCAGAGGAGTCGCCGGAAATGACTGAAGAGGACTTCATCAGCCTGGTTGACAGGGTGATAAGCCGCGAGATCACCGAAGCGGAAAGGGCGGAACTCGAGGCATATCTCTCCGCCAGCGCTGATGCCCGCAGGGTGTATGACGAGATGATCGAAACCTGCGAGCTGCTTGGCAAGGTGGGCGACCTGCAACCTCCCGGCGACCTGAGGCAGAGGATAATGGATTCGGTCGATGCCGCTATGTACCAGGCCGGCGGGCATCGGGTCCAGAGCGCCGGCGACTCAGGCCTTGAGGGCCTGAAGGCGCTCTTCCGGCCACGGCTGAAGCTTGCCCTTGCCTTTTCACTTGGAATCATCCTGGGCCTGGCAGCCTATTCGATAATACGGCAGGACGCGGTGCGGCCCGGAGATATCTCGAGTCTGTACGGGACCATCGTGGACGTGGACGGCGAAGCTTCGGGAATCATCGCCTCCCTGGCCGTGCGGGGTGAGGGAGTAAGAGGGAGAGTCGACCTGCTCGGAGACGCCGAGCTCATTATCATAGCCCCCGAGCTATCGCCGGCTGGCGATCTTGACGTGATAATCGAGTTCGATCCTGATGTTTTGCATTTCGAGGGTTTCGGGTTGACGGAGGGTCCAAGAGTGACCATAACGGCAGAGAAAGGCCATGTGGCTTCGCACGGGTCCGGAGCCGGGCGATACGTCCTTTCGTCAGCCAGTGCCGGCAGCGGCGCTGATATCGGTGCGCATTCGGAGAGCATAAGCATAAAGGTCATGAGGACCGGCAGGGTTCTCTATCAGGGCGAGTTCCGTTTGCCGGTGAGGCATTGAATTGCGAGTTTGCGGCAAACCTCTGGCTGAATGTCCTGTAATTAGTGCAGAAGGAACGAGGGAATGGTTGAAATGAGAGTTTTTCTGAAACAGGCATGGAGATGGTGACAGAAAGGAGGGACGCACATGAGTGGACAGTCCGGTAAGTCTTCGCGTAGTTGGAGGTGGCCTGTGGTCATCGGGGGAGCTGCGGTCATAGTGATCGTCGTGATCGTCGGTTACCTGATCAATCCGTCTGGGGACGGCGCCCGGGGAACAATAGGTGGCGCCGAGAAAGCGGAGAGATACCGCTCGGATGAGATCGCCGATGCCAGTGTCATCCTGGACAATCCCGAAACCTATCAGATTCTCCAGAATGACGAGGTGCAGGAGATCCTGAACAACCCGGCCTTCCAGGAACTGATGTCGACCCCGGGAGCGGTTGAGTTGATGCAGAGCGCGGCCTTCGCCGAGTTGATGTCGAACCAGAAAGAGGCGCAGATGATGCGGAGCGCGGCTTTCTCGGAACTGATGTCGAATCAGAAGACGGCCCAGGTGATGCAGAGCGCGGCCTTCGCCGAGTTGATGTCGAACCAGACGACGGCCCAGATGATGCGGAGCGCGGCTTTCTCGGAACTGATGTCGAATCAGAAGACGGCCCAGGTGATGCAGAGCGCGGCTTTCGCCGAGTTGATGTCGAATCAGAAGACGGCCAAGGTTATGAAGAGTGCCGCCTTCGCCGAGTTGATGTCAAATCAGAAAGCCGTGCAGATGATGCAGAGCCAGCAATTTTCAAAGCTGATGTCGGATCCCGAGACATCGCATTTCTTCAACGACGCTGCTTTCAGCGCGTTCATGTCCAATGCCACGGCGCAGAAAATGATGCAGAGCGCGGCCTTCGCCGAGTTGATGTCGAATCAGAAAGCCGTCCAGATGATGCAGAGCGCGGCCTTCGCCAAGTTCATGTCCAATCAAAAGGCCTTTCAGGTTATGCAGAGCGCAGCCTTCTCTGAGCTGATGTCCAATCAGAAGGCATCTCAGATGATGCAGAGTCAGGAGTTCACCCAGCTGATGTCCAATCAGACCTTCACCCAGCTGATGTCGAACCCTGAGTCAAGAGATCAATTGATGGGCGGGCTGTAGAAGCGAGACTCAGTCCCGTAGCAGGGGGGGATGCCGGCCGATGCGAGGCTCGGCATCTTCTTCTGCTTACGTGGTCTGACAATGCCGCCGATCATCGAGCCGGCCGGTTGAGAGGCAGGCCGGCGATTCAGGGAGGCTCAGGTATGTGGTCAGGACTGATCAAGAGAGCTGCCATCCTGCTTTCCACCGCCGGGCTGGTCTGGGGCCTTACGCTGCCTGCCGCCGGCCAGCTCAATAAAGTGGAAGCCGAGAACGTGACCCTGATCTATGCCTCACGGGCACAGGACTACCTGATACCCCATGCTGTCAACAGCTTCAACAAGGCCCTCACCTTCCACTCGAAGCTCTTCGACTATACGCCGAGCGAAAAGATCGTGGTCTACATGACCGACTTCGCGGATTTCGGCAGCGGCGCCGCATCTGCTGTTCCGGACAATGGTCTCAACATTTGCATCGCGCCGTTCAGTTATGCCTATGAGACCCGGCCTGCCAATGAGCGCATGAACTGGCTGATGAACCATGAGACCCTGCACGTGCTTGCCGGGGACAAGTCGTCGGGGTGGGACCGCTTCTTCCGGGGTCTCTTCCGGGGCAAGGTCAATGTTGACGCGGCCGACCCCCTGTCGATGCTTTACAGCTACTGGACCAATCCCCGCTGGTACGCGCCCAGGTGGTATCACGAGGGCATGGCGGTCTTCATGGAGACCTGGATGGCGGGCGGGCTGGGGCGTGCGCTTGGCCCATATGACGAGATGGTCTTCCGCACCATGATTCGGGACAGCGCAAATGTCTACAATATGGTCGGGCTGGAATCGGAAGGGACGGCAGCGGACTTTCAGGTGGGCGCCGTCTCTTATCTCTACGGCACGCGGTTTTTCAACTATCTCGCCCTCAAGTACGGCCCGATGAAACTCGTGGAATGGGTGGGGAGAACCAGTGGGACCAGGGCCTATTTCGCTTCTGAGTTCAAGAGGGTCTATGGAATGAGTGCCAAGCAAGCCTGGGCCGACTGGATAGCATGGGAGCAACATTGGCAGGAGACCAATCTGGCTTCCATTCACGAGCATCCGGTCACGCCCTTCCGCCCCCTCTCGACCAGGGCCCTCGGGTCTATCTCCCAGGCCTACTATGATCCGGCAAGGAAGAAGATCTTCGCGGCCGTGCTTTACCCTGCAGAGACCGGACATATCGCCGCGATCGACCTTGACAGCGGGGAAGTCGAGAAGATATGCGATATCCACGGCCCCGCTCTTTACTATGTGACTTCGCTGGCCTATGACCCTGTCGCGGGAATCCTCTATTTCGCGGAGGACAATAATTCCTGGCGGGACCTCTGCTCATACAACCTGGAAACCGGGGTCAAGACCAGCCTGATCGAGAATGTGAGAATGGGCGACCTTGCCTTCAATCCAAGGGACCGGTCGATCTGGGGCGTGCGTCACTACAATGGCATTTCAACGATCGCGCGTGTTCCGGTCCCCTATACGGATTGGGACCAGGTGTACTCCTTTCCCTATGGGCGGGATGTGTTCGACCTGGCGATCTCACCGGACGGGACCTATCTGACATGCGCCCTCACCGAGATCAGTGGAACGCAGCATCTGATCGGCATCAGCGTGGACAGCCTGGAGGCGGGAAACGCCGATTATGACGTGTTGTGTGACTTCGAGGTGAGCTCGCCGGCCAACTTTGTGTTCACGCCCGACGGCAAACATCTTTACGGTTCATCGTATTACACCGGGGTTTCCAACATCTACCATTATGACATCGAGCAGGACTCGATGATGGTGGTCACCAACTGCGAGACCGGCCTGTTCAGGCCGGTGCCTTTCTCGGAGGATTCTCTGATAGCTTTCAAATACACCGGCGCTGGCTTCTTGCCGGGCTTTGTCTCCAGCCGCCCTGCCGAGTACGTGAGCGCGATCAAGTATCTTGGCCAGGAGGTTGTTGATACCCATCCGGTCTTGAGGGACTGGGTGGTCAAACCGGTGGCGATGGAGGGGCGCGATTCGACCCCCGCCCGGGTGACCGGCTATCATCCCCTTAGAAGCATGAGGCTGGGATCGGTGTACCCCGTCATCCAGGGCTACAAGGACTATGGTACGGCGGGGCTCAGATTTGACGTCAGGGACAAGCTGGGAATGTCCAATCTTAAGGTCACCGGCGCCTACTCGCCCGCGAGTTCCCTTCCGGATAGAGAGCGGGTTCATTTTGGACTCAAGCTCAATTATTGGCAGTGGACCATAAGCGGGACTTACAATCACGCGGATTTCTATGATTTATTCGGCCCGACCAAGACAAGCCGCAAGGGCTATTCCTGGGGCGTGGCCTATAAGAGAACCCTGCTTTACAGACCGCCAAGGACCACCGATTTCAACCTGTATGTGTCGGGTTTCGGCGATCTTGAGACCATGCCCCGCTATCAGAATGTCCCGGCGACCTATGACAGGTTCATATCTTTCGGGCTCGGCGTGACCTTAAAGAACCTGAGGGGGACCCTGGGGGCGGTGGACTATGAGCGAGGGTGGCTCCTTGAGATCAACTCGCGGAACAACTACGTCAATGGCGAGGTGATACCTCTTCTCTACGCCGAATTCGGGCTGGCCCTGGGTCTGCCGTTCGACCATTCGCCCATATGGTTCTGGGGCTCTGCAGGCAATGCCTTTGGGGAGGAGGATGATTCCTTCTCCAATTTCTTCTTCGGCGGATTTGGAAACAACTGGGTGGATCATAACAGCATCAAGAGATACCGGGAGCACTATGCCTTTCCCGGCCTTGATCTCAATGGGGTCGGAGGCACCAATTACGGTAAGGCTATGTTGGAGTGGGTCCTTCCGCCCCTCAGATTCGGAAGCGTAGGTTTTACCTCTGCCTATCTCAGATGGGCCAGGCTCTCACTCTTCACGGCCGGAGTCGCCACCAATGTTGATGACGAGCCCGACCGGCGGGCCCTGCTTGATGTCGGGGCCCAGCTGGACTTCAGACTGGTGACCTTCTCACTTCTCAAGTCAACCCTGTCTGTGGGATATGCCAACGCCCTTGAGAAGCATGAGAAGAGGTCAGAGGAATGGATGGTGTCTCTTAAACTGCTGTGAGAATCGTAGCCAACATCGTCGTCAGCCTGGGCCCGGTCTTTGCCTTCCTGGTAGTACTGATGCTTCTGGATACATTCAAGCTGATCAGGCTCCGCGCCGTGATCCTGACCATAGGTATCGGCTGCGGCGCGGCTCTCGTCTGCTACCTTATCAACAGGACGGTGCTTGGCCGTGGCTGGATGGAGGTCGCTGCATATTCCAGGTATATTGCCCCACTGATTGAAGAGAGTGCGAAGGCGGCATGTGTGGTGTACTTCATCAGGGGGCGAAAGGTGGGTTTCATCGTTGATGCCGCGATTCTGGGCTTCGCCGTGGGTGCGGGTTTCAGCTTCATCGAGAACATCTACTATCTCGGCGCGCTTGAGTCGGCCAACATCGGTGTGTGGATCATCAGGGGTTTCGGCACAGCGGTCATGCACGGCGGGACCACCTCGATCCTGGCTATGATATCCATGGTCCTGGCGGAGCGCTGCGGGACCGAGAGATTTCACGTCTTCCTTCCGGGTCTGGCCGCGGCGATCGGGATACACATCTTCTTCAATCAGTTCCTCCTGCCTCCCATGGTCAACACCATGGTGCAGCTACTGGGGCTACCCCTGCTGATGGCCGTGGCCTTCAAGCGAAGCGAGAGCAGTCTGAGGGACTGGCTGGAAGTGGGCCTGGACACCGATGTCAGCCTGCTTGAGGATATCACAACGGGCAGGATCTCAGGAACCCGGGTGGGAAAGTACCTATTGACTCTCAAGGGGCGTTTTCCCGGCGAGATAGTGGCCGACATGCTCTGCATGCTCCGGGTTCATCTGGAGCTGGCCATCAGAGCCAAGGGCATCCTGATGATGAGCGAGGCCGGCTTCCGGCCGCCGCCCGATCCCGAGATCGCAGCGAGGTTTGAAGAGCTTAAGTATCTGGAGAAGAGCTTAGGAAAGACAGGGATGCTTGCCATAGCGCCCGTGCTTCACAATAGCAGCCGGGACCTATGGCAGATTCACATGCTGAAATCGAGTTAATGAGCGGCTCCTGCCCGCAATTTGGCCAACTTCCGCGGATCCCAGGTGTAATTGTGTCAGAAAGGGTGCCCGGCAGCAAAGGGTGATCAGGGAGGTGACGGGCTCCCGGACACCAGGACTTTCATTGATCTCCTTAGATCTCTGTGGTATACTGAAAGTCTGGCAGCAGCTGTGAGTTCTTCGGAGTACACAAGAGTCCAGGACACAGGAATCTCCACACAGGAAGGAGGCACATCCATGCGATGGCCAATGTTGTTCACTGTAGTGTTCCTGCTGATTGCTGTCTCACTGTCATACGCGGTTGAGATGCGGCAAGTCGAGGCGGTCGGCGTAGCTGAGGCAGGCCTGAGGCGGGCAATCGCCGTCGGCAGCGACCAGATAATTCCCAAAGAGAAGCTGAGGGATGCCGTCCCGGGTGATCTATACCCGGTGCACCATCCCGAGACCCTCGAGCCGGTCTACGGGATAGTCCCGATTCTCTCTCCGGCCGGCGAGGTTGTGGGGCTGATCGGTGTTGATGGCGAGCACGACAGGCCGATCTGGTATTCCTTCAATCCTCCCGGCCCCGCATTTCCCAAAGTATCCCGAGAGGCTGCCAGCGGGAGGTTGAAGGTCATGGCCGGTCAGGCTTCGAGGGACGGTCTGGTGGGAAGTCCCATACTAGTCGACGGCTATGACAAGCACCTATACTGGCGCTTTGAGACAGGCTCGGGCGAAGCCTGGTTTGTCGATGCTAACCATACA
>JASFOL010000050.1:0-6957 GCA_050116545.1 bacterium
ATCGGCGAGGCGGTGGGAGTGGTTGCCGCCCAGTCGATCGGCGAGCCCGGGACGCAGCTCACGCTACGTACCTTCCACATCGGTGGTACGGCTGGACGAATTGCCGAGGAATCCAGGATCCTGGCCAAGGTCAACGGTACAGTCAAGTTCCACGCGGTCAAGCGCGTGAAGGCCCGCGAGGAGCAGGTGGTGGTGCTCTCGACAAAAGGTGAGATCCACCTCTATGAGGGCGAGATCTTGAGAACCCGCTACTCTGTCCCCTATGGGGCCAAGCTCAAGGTCCAGGACAAGCAGGAAGTCGAGCAGGGAGACGTGCTCTTCGAGTGGGATCCTTACTCTGCGCCGATCCTGGCCGAGAAGTCGGGCAAGCTCCGGTTCTTCGACATCATCGACGAGCTGACGGTGCGCGAGGAGCTGGATGAGAAGACGGGCTTGAGGCAGCGCGTGGTGGTCGAGCACAGGGACAAGACGATTCACCCGCATGTGGTGGTCGAGACCGGCAAGGGCAAGAAGGCCGGCGAGTACCCGATACCCACAGGCGCTCACCTGGTTCTCCACGACGGAGATGATGTGATCGCAGGTGATGTTCTGGCGAAGATCCCCAGGGAGATCGCCAAGACCAGGGACATCACCGGAGGTCTTCCCAGGGTAGCCGAGCTCTTCGAAGCCAGGAAGCCCAAGGAGAGGGCGACCGTCAGCGAAATCGACGGCGTGGTCGAGTTCAGGGGATCTTCACGCGGCATGCGCAGGATCGTGGTGACCGGTGACACCGGCGAGGAGATGGAATACCTGGTGCCTCACGGCAAGCATCTGAGAGTCAGGGACATGGACACGGTGAAGGCGGGAGACAAGCTCAGCGAAGGGCCGATCAACCCGCATGACATCCTTAGGATCAAGGGAATCAATGCCGTGCAGGAGTATCTGGTCAATGAGATACAGGAGGTCTACAGGCTCCAGGGCGTGAGGATCAATGACAAGCACATCGAGGTGATCGTGCGCCAGATGCTGGAGAAGGTGAGCATCGAGGATCCCGGCGATACCAACTTCCTCGAGGGCGAGCAGGTTGACAAGGTCCGGGTGCGTGAGGAGAACGAGAAGGTGGCGGCCAAGGGCCGTCCGGCTACGTTCCAGCCGCTTCTGCTGGGCATCACCAAGGCGTCGCTCTCCACCGAGAGCTTCATCTCGGCCGCATCGTTCCAGGAGACCACGAGGGTGCTCACCGAGGCGGCCATCAACGGCGCGCGGGATTCGCTGCTGGGCCTGAAGGAAAATGTGATCATCGGGCACCTGGTGCCGGCCGGCACCGGGATCTCCCGTAATCGAGACATAAAAGTGATGATCGAAGAAGGCGAGGAACTACCGGAACTCATCGATGAGAGTGAGATCGAGGCTGAGGAAGAGGAAGTCGCCGAGGCCTGATCTTAAGTGATGGAGGTGTTGAGAGTTTGCCGACAATCAGTCAGCTGATACGACACGGCAGGAAGGTCCGAAAGGGCAAGACGAAGGCGCCGGCTCTGGCAGGTTGCCCGCAGAAGCGGGGTGTCTGCACCAGGGTCTATACCACAACGCCCAAGAAGCCGAACTCCGCGCTCCGCAAGGTGGCGAGGGTCAGGCTTACCAACGGCATTGAGGTGACCGCCTATATTCCGGGCGAAGGCCACAATCTCCAGGAGCACTCGATCGTGCTCGTGCGGGGCGGCCGAATCAAAGATCTGCCCGGTGTCAGGTATCACATCATCAGGGGAGCCCTGGACACCAGCGGTGTCGACGACAGAAAGCAGTCCAGGTCCAAGTACGGGACCAAGATGAAGAAGTCCCAGACTCCGGCTGGAAGCTAGCAGAAGAGGATTAGGTTATGCCTAGAAGAAAACTGGTCAAGAAGAAGGAAGTGCCGGCTGATTCGAAGCACAACAGCGAGCTTGTGACCAAGTTCATAAGCTCGCTGATGAAGCGCGGCAAGCGGAGCACGGCCGAGAGGATCTTCTATAACAGCCTGGACCTGATCGAGAAGCGCACGGGACAGGCCGGTATACAGGTCTTCAAGCAGGCCTTGAGCAATGTGAAGCCGGTGCTTGAGGTGCGTCCCCGCAGGGTCGGAGGGGCGACCTATCAGGTGCCGATGGAAGTCCGGCATGAAAGAAGGACGGCTCTTGCGATTCGATGGATTCTTTCGAATGCGAGGGCGAGGAACGAGCACACGATGCAGGAGTGCCTTGCTTCGGAGCTTGTGGCCGCTTCCAAGAATGAGGGCGGCGCCATAAAGAAGAAGGAAGACACCCACAGGATGGCCGAAGCCAACAAGGCCTTCGCCCATTACAGGTGGTAGGTGGGGTTAGTGTACTTGCAGGAGAAGCAAAGTGCGAGGTCGGTGGACAAGATGAGACGGTATGCATTGGATAAGACCCGGAACATCGGAATTGCCGCGCATATCGATGCGGGTAAGACCACGCTGACCGAGCGTATACTCTATTACACCGGACGGGTCCACCGTATGGGCGAGGTCGATGACGGCGCCGCGACGATGGACTGGATGGAGATAGAAAGGGAGCGGGGCATCACGATCACCTCCGCTGCCACTTCATGCGTATGGCGTGACCATCGCGTGAACATAATCGACACCCCGGGGCATGTGGACTTCACCGTCGAGGTGGAGCGCTCGCTCAGGGTGCTTGACGGGGTGGTGGTGGTGTTCTGCGCCGTGGGCGGCGTGGAGCCCCAGAGCGAGACCGTGTGGCGCCAGGCAGACCGTTACCAGGTGCCGCGGATCGCCTTCGTCAACAAGCTCGACCGGCTCGGAGCGGATTTCGACCGGGCGGTTGACATGATGCGGAATAACCTGGGCTCAAACGCGGTGCCTGTGGAGATGCCGATGGGCTCGGGAAAGGACCTCGAGGGGATCATCGACCTGATAGAGATGAAGGCATACTTATATGACGAGGACTCCTTCGGCATGAACTTCGAGATCGCCGACATCCCGGAGAAATATGCCGACGAGGCCGCCCTGAGGCGCGACAGGCTGGTGGAGACCCTCACCGACTTTGATGACAAACTGATGAGCCAGTACCTTGATGGCCAGGAAGTCGACACCGGGCGGCTGAAGCGGGCATTGCGGAAGGCCGTGCTGGCGGCCGAGGCGATGCCGGTCCTGTGCGGAGCCGCCCTGAGAAACAAGGGAGTTCAGAAGGTGCTCGACGCGGTGGTCGATTATCTTCCGTCACCGCTGGACAAGCCTCCGGTTGAGGGCGTGAACCCGAGAACCGGCGAGGAATTGAAGCGCAGGCCCAGCGATGATGAGCCCCTCTCGGCACTGGTGTTCAAGATCATAAGCGACCCCTTCGTGGGCAAGCTCTCATACTTAAGAATCTACTCCGGGAAAATGACAGCCGGGATGAGCACATACAATGCGGGAAGGCGCAGCAGGGAGAGGATCGCTAAGATCCTGATGATGCATGCCAATAAGCGCGAGGAGCTGGCATGCGCCTTCGCGGGAGACATTGTTGCCGTGGTGGGGCTGAAGAAAAGCTTCACCGGCGATACGCTCTGTGACAATAAATACCCGATCACCTTCGAGTCGATGGAGTTCGCCGACCCGGTGATAACCGTGGCGATCGAGCCCAAGACCAGGGCCGATCAGGACAAGTTATCGGCCGCGCTCAACCGCCTGGCCGAGGAAGACCCCACCTTCAAGGTGCGCGTCGATGAGGAGAGCGGGCAGACCGTGATCTCCGGGATGGGCGAGCTTCACCTGGAGATCCTGGTGGACAGGATGATCCGGGAGTTCGGGGTCAGGGCCAATGTCGGAAAGCCCCAGGTGGCCTATCGTGAGACCATCACAGAGCGGGCCAGGGGCGAAGGCCAGTTTGCCAAGCCCGGCGCGGGCACAGGCAAGGGGCAGTTCGGGCATGTGATCCTCGAGATCGAGCCTGGAGAGCGCGGCTCGGGCTTTGAGTTCGTGTCCGAGGTCGGCGAGGAGACCATTCCCAAGAACATGGTCGGCGCGGTCGAGCAGAGCGTGCACGACTCGCTGGAGAATGGGGTGCTCGCCGGATACAAGGTGGTTGATGTCAGGGCCCGCCTGGTGGGAGGAAGCTATCATGAGCAGGATTCCACCGAGGTGGCCTACAAGATCGCGGCCGCGATAGCGGTGCGGGAAGCGATCATACATGGAAAGCCAATATTGATGGAGCCGGTCATGAATGTTGAAGTCGTGGCGCCCGAGGAGTATGTCGGTGACGTGATCGGCGACCTCAGTACGAGGCGTGGCAAGGTCGGCGGCAGCCTGATGCGGGCGGACGGGCACGTGGTCAAGGCCAAGGTCCCGCTGTCCGAGATGTTCGGCTATGCCACGGGTTTGAGATCGGCAACGCAGGGCAGGGCCCTGTTCACTATGGAATTCTCGCAATACGAGGAAGTGCCTAAACGCCTCGCCGAACGGATGTCGGCGAGGATCAATGGTATGAGTTGACCATTGAGGTGACGAGGAGGGACAGAAGATGGCGAAGGCGAAGTTTGAGCGTACGAAGCCGCATCTGAACGTAGGTACGATTGGCCACATCGATCATGGCAAGACGACTCTGACGAGTGCGATCACGATGTGTTTGAGTCAGCAGGGATTAGCTGAGGTGCGTTCCTTCGACTCGATCGACAATGCTCCGGAGGAGAAGGAGCGTGGCATAACAATCGCGGTGGCGCACGTGGAGTACCAGACGGATAAGCGCCACTATGCCCACATCGACTGTCCCGGTCACGCCGACTATATCAAGAACATGATCACGGGTGCTGCCCAGATGGACGGGGCGATCCTTGTAGTGGCGGCCAATGACGGCCCTATGCCTCAGACTCGAGAGCACATCCTTCTTGCCCGTCAGGTGGGCGTACCTGCGATGGTGGTCTATATCAACAAGACGGACATGCTCGATGATGAGGAGTTGCTCGAGTTGGTCGAGGTAGAGGTGCGGGAGCTCCTGAGCAAGTATGAGTATCCCGGCGATGAGATCCCTGTCGTGAAGGGCAGCGCCCTGAAGGCGATGGAGTGCGGTTGCGGGAAGGACGAGTGCGAGAGTTGCAAGAGCATCAAGGAGTTGATGGACGCTGTTGACTCGTATATTCCGGAGCCCGTGCGAGACCTTGACAAGCCTTTCCTTATGAGTGTGGAGGACGTGTTCTCTATCACGGGGCGCGGGACGGTAGCGACAGGCCGTGTAGAGCGTGGCAAGGTGAAGGTTGGCGACAAGGTGGAGCGCGTAGGTATCAAGGAGACGGCGAACACGGTTGTTACCGGCGTAGAGATGTTCCGGAAGTTGCTTGATGAAGCACACGCCGGTGACAACGTGGGTCTTCTTCTTCGCGGTATGGGCAAGGATGAGATCGAGCGTGGCATGGTGATCGTGGCGCCCGGCTCAATCACGCCTCACACGAAGTTCAAGGCAGAGGTCTATGTGCTTACGAAGGACGAGGGTGGTCGTCACAAGCCATTCTTCACGGGCTACCGTCCTCAGTTCTATTTTCGCACGACGGACGTCACCGGTAACATCAAGTTGCCTGAGGATCGCGAGATGGTGATGCCTGGCGACAATGTGACAATGGAAGTGGAGTTGATCACACCGATAGCGATGGAAAAGGGATTGACCTTCGCGGTGCGCGAGGGCGGCCGTACGGTCGGCCAGGGCGTAGTCGGCGAAATCATAGAGTAAAGGACGGAGAGGCGCCAAGTGGCCAGAGAGATAATCACGCTAGCGTGCAGTGTCTGCAAGCGGCGCAATTACACGACCAAGAAGAACAGGCGGGAGCACCCGGACAGGGTGGAGTTCAAGAAGTACTGTCGGTTCTGCAGCAAGCATACTCCGCACAAGGAGACGCGATAGCCGGCCCCCGGGCCGGCCGGGTCTCTCACTGGGGTGGGAGAGTTTCATGTTTGAGAGGATCAAGAAGTTCTTAAAAGAGGTAAGGGTCGAGTTGACCAAGGTCACCTGGCCTACCCCGTCGGAGCTGAGGGCCACGACCACCGTGGTGATCATCACGGCTTTCATAATGATGGTGTTCATCGGGCTGGTGGATTTCGGGCTCGGCCTGCTGATCGGGGCGCTGTTGAGGTAACGGAAGTGAGGTTGGTGAAGCGGTATGGCACATAAGTGGTACGTTGTGCACACATATTCGGGCCATGAGAACAAGGTCAAGTCCGCCCTTGAGAAGACGGTGACGCTTCAGGGGCTGGACGAAGCGGTGTCACGGATCGTCATTCCGACTGAGAATGTGACCGAGATGCGCAACGGGAAGCGGACCATTACCACCAGGAAGTTTTTCCCCAGCTATATCCTCGTGGAGATGGACCTCACGGACGACACGCTTCACATTATAAATAATACGCCCGGCGTCTCGAGGATGGTGGGCGTGGGGGGCAGGCCGACTGCCCTCAGGGAAGACGAGGTTGAAAGGATACTCGAGGCTATCGATACGGGGAAGGTGAAGCCTACCCCTGAGATTCCTTACAAGGTGGGCGAACACGTGAGGGTGATAGACGGGCCCTTCACGGACTTCACGGGCGTGGTGGACGAGGTCAACCCCGAGAGGGGCAAACTCAAGGTGATGGTAAGCATATTCGGACGCGCGACGCCCGTGGAACTGGATTTCTTACAGGTTGAGAGTGTTTAGGAGCGGATCATGGCGAAGAACGTGATGGCCACAATCAAACTCCAGATCCCGGCGGGCAACGCCAGTCCCGGCCCTCCGGTCGGACCGGCGCTTGGCCAGCATGGTGTCAACATCATGGAGTTCTGCAATGCGTTTAATGCGCGGACCAAGAAGGACGCGGGACTGATAATCCCTGTGGTGATAAGCGTCTACCCGAACAGGACTTTCAGCTTCATCACCAAGACGCCGCCGGCAGCGATTCTCTTGAAGCGCGCCGCGGGAATCGCCAAGGCTTCCGGAGAGCCCAACAAAACCAAGATAGGCAAG
>JASFOL010000051.1:0-6894 GCA_050116545.1 bacterium
AGTCTTCGAGGTCCCGGGCCCTGCATGTCTGTCTGTCCCGTACGAGACAGCTCCAGTCGGCAGGTCTTTCCGAGAGCGATTCAAGGGCGGCATCATCAGTAAACGCACCCGTGGCGAAGTAGGTCTTATTGAGACTAAGCGTACTGGGCTTAAGCAGAAGCGCGAAGGCATCGGCCGTCGCGAACTGGCCGCAGAGGGTCATCAGCAGGAGGTCTATCAGGTCCTCGAAATCGGGCTTTTCGCAGAAATGTCCCGTCAGAGTGGAAAGGGCGTCCAGGGCGAGGGTCTGCTTATCGATGCATGCGGAATCATCCATCACGCTCTCTCCGGCCTTATGGCCTCCGAGGCCTCGTCCCCACCGGAAGCGGTCAAGGTCCCAGCGGCTCTTCTCACGATCAGCAAGGTCCGCTCCTCATTTCACCCGTTTCCGCATCACAACGATATTCCGGATGCCGTCGGTCCTTTCATAGGAGATCTCGTCAACCAGCCGCTGGATAATTGTAATCCCCAGACCGTGCCGCTCTTCGTGCCTGATGGCTTCGTGATGGTCGAAGTGTCTTGAGTATCCTGTGGGGTCGAATGCCTTGCCGTGGTCCTCGAAGCGCAGCTCCATTTTCTCCCCTTCCAGAGTGGCAGAGAAGAGTATGGAGCTCAGCTGTGAAAGCCCGCCGTGACGCAGGATATTGGTGCTGATTTCATAGAACACGGTTTCCAGGTCGAAAGCGTGCATCTCGGACATCTGCAGCTTCAGCAGGAAGTCATGGAACCTGATGAAGGCATTGTCTATGTGATCCATTGTGGGCTCGAAGTCTGCGGAGAAGGCCGTCTGCCTGGTGGCCCCACCTCCCAGGTGGCCGTACTCGGGTCTGGGCTTCCGCTGGGAAGGCTCCAGGGTGAACAGGGGCTTGAGGTCGAGAACCTGCAGCAGCCGCTCCAGGCCGTATTCCACCGAGGTCAATCTCATGTTCACGCCGGCTTCTTCACATCTGGTCAAGGCATCCCAGAGAGCGTTTATATGTCCGGAACGGGTGTGGCTCAAGAGAGAGCAATCGATATCGATGGCCTCCACGCCCTCCTCCAGCAGGGTATCCAGCTCCAGGAAGAAACCATCCAGGACGGCTTTATCACAGTCGGGAGGCATGAAAATGCTGCAATGCGCTGTCGCCTCGATAGACATCATTCCTCCTTCTTCGCCCTATCTATGTATATCGGCGGCGAATGGCCCGATATTGACCTCTATCGGGAAGGGGGCGGATTCAGGACAGGCAAAAGGCGGGATGGATTGAATACGGCCTTGTGACTGTACCGGGGGATCTCAGACTAGTTGTTTGACCAGGCCGGCATGGCCCTCATGAAGAGCCCGGCCCGCCTCATGGCCTCATCGTGGTTCAGATTCTCCCGCCAGCGTTCAAACCAGCGGGCGATCAGGTTCTGTACCTTGCTCCTGGACTTGAGCCTGCCTTCTTCGTCCGAGCAGAAACGACAGAAGTGCTCAGATACGCCGCGATTGTGCTCGTCTTTGAGAGTGACCGAGCATGACTGGCACCATGGAAGCCACTGGCCTCGAGATCGCGGGGCGATCGAGGCTGAGGCCCCGCGAGACTCGGCCTTCTCACTCCTGATCAGGGCCTCTTCAATGCCCTGGAGCCACTCGGGTGGAATCAGGGCCTCTGCATAGGCGGCTGCTCTCTCCGTTGCCCGGCTCTCCAGTGCATCGGCGGCTTCGGCGATTCCTTCCGATTCCAGCCGGGACAGCAGGGCCTGTTTGAGGCCCACCACCAGTCTCCTGAAGAGCACTTCCTGGAATTCACGCGTGGCCATTGGGAAATGCTTGATCCCAAAGGCCCCCCGCATCTCCGGAATGTCGGGCAGGCCGGCGGGGTTTCGCTCCAGGAAAGACTCGATTATGAGCGAGGCGTAGAGGTGAGCCGTCCGGCGAGAGCTCCCCCCGAAAAGCTCCTCATCTCTTGCCGCCTGAAGAAGTCCCCTCAAATATGCGGCACCCGACCGGAACGCGATCCCCACAGGATAGCGGGGACACTCCTCCCGGGCTCCAGGAAGGTCCTCCACCGAGTAGCGTTCAGAGAAACCTCTAGTGCCGGCGAGGCTGTCGGCAACCAGACCGCACACGTCGTCTCCGTCGACAAAGATGATCCAATGGCCGTGGTGTTTTTCGGTCTCTTCAAGCAGGATTTCACCGATCTGCCCGGGGTCATTGGCGCTCCGCGTGATTATCTCCCGGGTCCCGATGCCACACTGTCCCTTGAGATAGTCGTGAGCGACATCGCTCGAGGTCACCAGAAAATACCTGTCTTTCATTTTCCCCGGAAGAATGGCACTGCGCCACTCCGGTGTGGGTCCGTCCCGCTCTGTGCCGCGAAGGCATATCGCTCCCAGGCGCATTGACAATCCGGGGATCGCCACGAAAACAAGACCGAGATAGCGGCGATGAACCGTTTCGGTGATTCCCACACCCATGTCCAGCGTTGGATCGACGCTCAACAGTCCGGAGACAATTTCGGTCTCCTCCAGGTTCTGGATTCTCAGGCGGGTCGGCGGATTCACGGCTCCGATCAGCCTTCGCGAGAAAGCCTCGAGAAACGAACCCCCATGACCCTCCAGGTGGGCTGAGAACACCCCGCGGGCCACGATGCCCATGCGTACATGGTCCGGCCAGCTATAGCGCGGAGCGACACCGATTGCATCCTCCAGGCTCACCGCCGGCCCGGGTGATCTCACCAGGGCAGCCTGGCTGCCGCCCTCACGCGCCTTAATCTTCCGGGCGGCATCCCCGGATATTGACCGCACCTCATCGTCATAGGGAATCCCCACCATCTTGATCCAGTCCCGAGGCTCCCTCCCCGTGGCCAGCGCCAGTCTGGTCAGAATGCGAATCCAGGCCCTCCGGATCCGCGTATTACTGGTTTCGCTCAACCGGGGGACGTCGCCGTCCACCAGGATGCGCTGAATCGTATGGGTTGAAGCTCCCAGCCTCCGGGCAAGGGCCTGCCGGGAAGGGCTCTCTTCATCAGCCTGCCTTAGAGCACCCCAGATGTCTCTGAACTCCTCAGGAAGCCGCTCAGGCATCTCCAATCCCATTCTAAGACCTCCGTCATTGCAATATAACTTGCTGCAACGATAAATATGGCGTTCTATCTGCCCCTCTTGCCAAGCTTAGCAAGTGGCATTGGTCCTGTCAACTGCTTTATCGTGCCTTCCGATCCTCCTGGACTCAGAATCAAGAAACCCTCTTGACATATTGCTATTTTTGGTCTATATTATTTTTAGAAATGGTTGCAGCAAGGCAAAGCGGCATTCTGATCGATCTGAAAGGAGGACGCAATTGAGAAAGCACAGAGCGCTCATTATCCTGGCAGCCTTATTCGTGGTCCTGGGCATGTCGGGGCCAGGGATTGCCGGGTTCTCGGGAGCGGCCAGGTTCGGAACCGGCTCCACCATCGCGATTGCCTGGGGAGATTTTGACCGCGACAATGATCTCGACATGGCGGTGGGCAACTACAACCAGCAGAACTGGCTGTTTGTAAACAACGGCGATACTTCCTTTGCGCAGCAGGACCAGTTCGGGCAGGGCTACACCTTCGCCGCCGTCTGGGTGGACTTTGACAATGATGGTGACCTTGATCTGGCCGTCGGAAACGGCAGGCTCGAGCAGAATTCCATTTACGTCAATAACTTAGATGGGACCTTTACGCTCGGGGCCGGCCTGGGTAAGAGACGTACCAATGCTCTGGCATGGGGAGACTATGACCGGGACGGAGACCTGGACGTGGCTTTGGGCAATGGACTGCAGGGCAATGCCGAGCCCAATCGCCTCTTCACCAATAATGGCGACGGGACCTTCTCGAGCGCTGCTGAGTTTGGGGCGGGCCAGTCGGCATCCGTCGTATGGGGCGACTTCGACAATGACGGGGACCTTGACCTCGCTGTCGGCAATGGCGGTTTCGGTTACATTGAGCAGAACTACCTTTACGTGAACAACATAGCCGCCGGCGACACCTCTTTCACCGAACGGGCCGAGTTCGGGCTGGGCGATACCGCCTGCCTTGTCTGGGGAGACTATGATAATGATGGCGACCTTGACATGGCGGTTGCCAACTGGGATGGCGGGCAGAACTATCTCTATGTCAACAATGGAGACGGCAGCTTCACGGGCCAGGCACAGTTTGGCATGCGCGATCCAAATACGATGGCCTGGGGAGACTGCGACAATGACGGCGATCTCGACCTTGCGGTGGGAAACGGTGACTTTGGGTCCGCCGACTCCAACTACCTGTATCTGAACAACGGGGACGGCACCTTCACCGAGCAATCCGAATTCGGGCAGGGAAGCACCGATGGCGTGGCCTGGGGAGACTATGACAATGACGGCGACCTCGACCTCGCGGTGGGAAATGAGCACAGTCCTCCCCAGAATTACCTCTTCGTTAACAATGAGAACGACAGTGATTATCTGATCATCCGCCTGGTCGGCCACTTTCATGACCAGGGCATGCCTTTTTCCAACCGGGACGGTATCGGCGCCAGGGTGTCGGTTTTCGAGGCCGGCCATCTCGGAGATCCGGCCCACCTCCTGGGATATCGCCAGACATGCGCCCACGGCGGATTCGCCTCCCAGAACTCTATGGACGCCCACTTCGGGCTTCCCGGCCGATCGACCGTGGACGTCAGGATAGTCTGGCCGGGTTCGGGAGGAAGTAACCTGGTTCAGGACGCCCTTTCCGTGGCTGTAGGCCAGTATCTAACCGTGCATGAGGGCGACCACGCCGATGTGGGGACGACACCTCCGCCGATTTCGAGTATAGTTCTGGAGTGCACACCGAATCCCTTCAAGGGCGTGACGAAGCTTGAGCTGGGTGCTTCACGCGGCGACCGGATCGATGCGCGGGTATTCGATATACGCGGGCGGCTCGTCGCCGGCTATCAGGCGGTGGCAGCCTCCGAGAAGCACACCTTTCAGTGGGACGGGAAGAATCCCGAAGGGCGCGAGCTCCCGCCGGGGATCTACTTCTGGAAGGTTCAGATTGGAAATCAGGTCGCGATACGCAAGGTAGTCATGGCAAGGTAAAGGGTGCGCCGGCTATGACTGTTTTGCAGGGTGACCCCCAGGGGTTGCCGTCCGGCCTGCGGACAGGCTAACCCTGGCTCTACAGGCACCCGGAGCTTCAAGCGGGCAACCCCAAAAGGGTTGCCCGAATCTCCCGGTTTCACAAGCCGGCAGGGCTGCGGCCAGAAACTCCTTCCGCCAGGCTTGCGCCCTGAAGCTTCTTCCGCCAGGCTTGAATCGTGGCCCGAGCTGCTGCATCATATATGCGTGCAGTCGGCAGGCAAAGACAGGCCTATATCAGGAGGAAGTCAAGTGAGCTACTACTTCAGCAAGATACTCGACGTGGAATTCGATGAGGCCGTCGAGAAGGTTACAGCGAGCCTCAAGCAGGACGGCTTCGGCATCCTCACCGAGATCGATGTCAAGGCCACTCTCAAGAAGAAGCTTGATGTGGATTTCCGGAAGTACAAGATCCTGGGATCCTGCAATGCACCATTCGCGCATAAGGCGCTCCTGGCCGAAGACAAGATAGGCCTGATGCTGCCGTGCAATGTGATCGTGCAGGAGACAAATGACGGTAAGACCGAGGTTTCCGCTATCGATCCCGTGGCATCCATGCAAGCTGTCCGGAATCCGGACCTGGAGCCCATCGGGGGCGAAGTCCGCGAAAAACTCCGGATGGTAATCGAAAGGCTCTAAGAAAGGGCGGCCTTTTCAGGCCGCCCTCTCAAATGTACAGGTACTCTTGAGATCTCCCCGGGTCCAAACGCCCCGGGCTGTCCCAATCGCACAGCTCCAAAGCCGCGCTACTTGAACTTAAGCATCTTGCGGGTAAGCGTCCTGTCCGCGGTCTTGAGCCTGTAGAAATAGACTCCGCCCGCCACGCTTGAGCCGCCGGAATCGTCTCCTCTCCAGGTCACGCTGTGATAGCCCGCGGGGTACTGCGAATCCGCAAGTGTATTGACCAGCCGTCCATCAACCGTGTAGATCTTCAGCGACACGGCCTGTGGCGCCGGAAGCCCGAACTCTATCTCGGTGGTCGAGCCGAACGGGCTCGGCCGGTTCTGGAACAGAACCACGTCGGCCGGCCTGTCTCCGCGGCCCGTGATGCCCGAGAGGCCGGTGATCTCAAAGTCCGCGTCACTCTGATCGCTGCCTTCATTGGAGGCCGCGTCCGCGCATATCACCTTGATCCTGCAGGCGGTCGCGTCAATGTCCGGAACATCCCAGACGTACAGGGAGTCCAGCGCACCCGAGATCAGGGTGTCGGGATAGGTCGCCCCTCCGTCGGTAGAGAACACTATGGTTGTCAGGGCCACTCCCACATCGTCACTCGCCTCCCAGTAGATGGGATAGGTGGAGGTACCGCCTCCGACGATCACCTCGCCTCCGTTGGGGTCCAACACCGTGACCGAAGGCGGAGTGGTATCGCCGCCCGATGAGCATCCGGTGATCAGGAAGTCATCGACCCCGGCCTCGACCAGCGAGCCCGGATCCAGGTCGCTGGCCACGAAGTAGACCTGGAACTGGTCGGTCAGGGAGACATAGGAGCCGATGTCGAATGTCTGAAGATCCCAGCTGCGATCGCTCACATTGGTGCTCTCGATGGTCGCCCAGGTGAAGCCGTCGGTGATCCGCACCACCCAGTAGTCCTGGTCGGGCTCGGCGCCCGTATTGTTGGAATACCAGCGGTAGTAACTGAGTGAAGCCTGGGCATAGGAGCTGACGTCGATCGTGGGCGACACCAGCGTGGTGGTTCCGCCGTCGATGTCATTGGTCCCCTGGCTGAGCCCGGCCGCGCACGCCGTGATATAGGCGTTGACCCCGGG
>JASFOL010000052.1:0-6847 GCA_050116545.1 bacterium
CTCGATTTCGGAATGGATGAGATCAGGCGGCTGGCGACCAATGGCATTGACGCGTCCTTCCTTTCCAATGCCGAGAAGGCCGCCCTGTATTCCGCATTCCAGAGGGAATGGGCCGATTGGGACGCGAATCACAAGTAGATCGGACATGGCCGCATTCACCAAAGAGGCAGACCTGAAGTCCTGCGGATGAGTGCCGGGTCTTATTGACGAATGAGTGTGCCTCACCCGGCGGACCTGAAGTCCTGCGGGATAAGTGTCGGGTCTTCCTGGCCGGTGAGCGCGTCTTACCCGGCAGACCTGAAGTCCTGCGCCGAGTAGCGCCGCCCGCTTGGCCCATGATCCTTAAGAAGTGCCGGCACCAGAGCGCCGGGAAGTACGGTCGTCACTTCATGCTCGCCGTTGGGGCCGCCCATGTCCGTCCTAAGCCATCCCGGATCCAGAGTGTTCACCAGAACATTGGTGCCGCGAAGCTCGGCTGCCAGGTCCAGGGTATACTTGTCCACTGCGGCTTTGGAGACACTGTAGGGCGCAAGCTGCGGTGTGTCCTTTATCCCCGAAGTCAAGTTGACAATCCTGCCGTAGCCTCGTCCGGCCATCCCGGGGGCAAACGCGGTGCACATGGAAACCAGGGCATACACGTTCACCTGAAACACCTCCTGCCACACGCTCTTGGGGATCTCCCATACCGGCTGCCACTCGTTCTGAATCGCCGCATTGTTGTACAGAATGTCAAGAGGGATGGAGGTTGCCATCACACCCTCAATGACAGCCTTTACTCCCGCATCTGTCGCCAGATCACCTGCGACAATCGACGTCTGGGTCTCATAACTCTCCAGCAGCTTCCGGGTGTTGTTCAGATGTTTCGGGGTCCGGGCGTGCAGGATGACATTGCAGCCCTCTTGCGACAGGCCCATTGCTATCTGTTGACCGATGCCTCTGCTCGAGCCGGTGACCAGAGCCCACTTCCCCAGTAATGGCTTCATTCCATCCTCCCAGGATTCGGATCGTGTGACGGCTTACCCCGGTCACTTGGACCCCGGGGCGGTTTCCCATTCTACCATGTCCAGGCCGGCTGAGCGAGGGCAGATACCCGGTGAAAGCAGTGAAGACGATGATAGGGAGAAGGTGGCTGCCTCGAAGACAGCGGTGGAGAGACTGTTAGCGCCAGGGAAGTTGCCCAGGAAGCCGCGGTGGAAACGCTGATGCGGTTTTCCGGCAAAACCGGGCACAGGATTGGGTGAAAAGCCCGTCTCGCCTTTGAGCTTGACTTTAGCGCCGGAGAATCGTATAACTGGTTAGTTTAACTAAATGGATAGTGAGAGACAGAAGATGCCAGTTTCCAAGACCTTGAGAAGCAGCAAGGAAAAGATCTTCAGTGCAGCCCTGGATGAATTCGCCGAGGGCGGGCTGGCCGGAGCCCGGGTCGACAACATAGCGGCCAGAGCCGGCATCAACAAGGCCATGATTTACTATCACTTCGATTCAAAGGAGGCCCTCTACGACCACATCCTGAAAACCCGGCTGGAGGCTGCGGTCGCCGATCTTTCCGGGGATATGACCGAGGCGATGGAACTTGAGGACATCCTGCGCACCATTGCCCTGCACCATGCGAAGGGGCTGATGGCCGATGGCAGGGTAAGCCGCATCCTCCTGCATGAGCTTGCCGCCGGGGGCCTTCGCATCCAACGAATCCTGCCGGACCTGACCGGCAAGGAAAAACTCCGGACCATGATCGTCGGTCTCATAGAGGAAGGCAAGCAGGCCGGAAAATACCGCAATGTGGACACACGCCAGGCAGTCATCTCTTTCATAGGGATGAGCATGTTCTACCTGATCCTGGCGCCGATGGTGAATCAAATCTGGGGGATCGAAAATGAATCCGAATTCATCCAGCAACGCATCGAAGCGATCCTGGATCTCTTCATGCATGGGCTTGAAACCGGGCAGGGTCCACTGCAATCTGGTCAAGGTGCCAGGCCCGAACAGACAGAGGTCTAAGGTGGGACGGGTTCTACTGGCATCGGCTCTCGTGGTTATGGCTTCAGGTATCATCTCCTGCGGCAACGACAACGGAGTGCCCGCAGGGTCAGGCTTCATAGAGGCCACCTCAGTGGTGGTGTCGGCGGAGATTGGCGGCAGGCTCGAGTCCCTCTACTTCGACGAAGGCGACATGATCAAACAGGGTGATACCATTGCCCTGATCGACACGACAACCGTCAGTCTCAGGCTCGCCCAGGCCATCGCGGGTTTCGCCGCGGTTGTCACCCGGGAGAGATCCGCCCGGGTGCAGATTGAAAAAACAGAACTCGACAGCTCGCTCGCCCGGGTGGACTTCAACCGGACCAGGGACCTGATCGGCACGGGAGGAATCAGCCAGCAACAATATGATCGCGCCGAAAACAGGTATCTCGAGGCGCGTCTAGCCCGCAAGGCCGCGGGGGCGGAACTGGCAAGCGCACAGGCGGAAAAGAGAAGGGCCGCGGCTGAGATCGCGATCCTCGAGAAGCAGATGGGTGATTGCAGGCCGTCCTCTCCCCTTTCCGGCGCCATCGTCACCTCCTATGTTGAGGAAGGCGAGCTCCTGGGAACAGGCAAACCCATCGTGAAGATCGCCAAACTGGATCCCGTCAAGGTGAAGATCTACCTTCCCCCTGCCATGCTCACCCGGGTGAAACTGGGCGCAGAGGCCCAGGTCGATCCCGAGGACGGAAGAACCTCTCCCCTGGCCGGAAGCGTGAGCTGGATCTCGCCCGAGGCCGAGTTCACGCCTAAGAACGTAGAGTCCCGGGAGGCCAGGGCGGATCTCGTATATGCTGTGGAGGTTACGATACCCAACCCGGATCAAGCTCTTAAGATCGGAATGCCGGTGATGGTGAGAATTCCGTGAATAGCGCCGACCACGACTCGGGCGGGAAAGCCCCGGCGGCGGCCGTGAGTACGGCGCTTCCCATTGAGGTCAGGGACCTCAAGAAGCTCTACGGCTCCATCGTGGCGGTTGACGGCTTGAGCTTCAGCCTGGGCCCCGAAGAGATCCTCGCCATCGCGGGCCCGGACGGCGCCGGAAAAACAACCCTCTTCCGGTCGATCTGCGGCCTGGTCGATGCCGACAAGGGAGAAATACGGGTCACGGGTCTTGATGTTCCCGGCCGTTTCGACGAAGTAAAGCCAATTCTCGGATACATGCCACAGGTCTTCTCGCTGTACCCCGATCTCTCGGTCGAGGAGAATCTCTCATTCTATGCCGGGCTGTTCGGTCTGGGCCGGAATGAGCTGCGGCAGAGGAAGGCAAGGCTCTACGAGTTTTCCGGCCTCGGGCCTTTCGCCGACAGGCGGGCGCAGCACCTCTCGGGCGGGATGAAACAGAAACTGGCCCTGGCCTGTAACCTGATACACGACCCGAAGGTCCTCGTGCTGGATGAGCCCACCACCGGCGTGGATCCCCTGTCGCGACGCCAGTTCTGGGACATCCTGGCGGACTTGAAAGCCGGGGGCGCATCCATTGTTGTCTCCACACCATACATGGACGAGGTGGCCCGGGCCGATCGCGCCATCTTCATGAACGGGGGCAGGCTTCTGGCGGCAGGCTCGCCGCCGGAACTGATCGAGAAATACTCCGGCCGGGTTTACCGTGTCCCGCTGGAAGTGCGGGGCGAAGACATGCGGAGGTTGAAAGAACTCGGTATCCGGGCCGTCCGGTTCGGAGCGACGCTTCACATCTATGTGCATGAGGCGGCGGACGAGGATTCGGTCAGGGAGGCACTCGAGCGGGCAGGGCTCGCACCCGGGCAGGTCACTGAGATCGACCCGGAGCTGGAGGATGTCTTCATCCAGCTGATGGGCATGGAACGCGAGAGCACCGGCGAGAGAACGGAGAGAGCCGATGGCTGACACGGCCGTTGCCGTTGAGGGGCTGACCCGCAAGTTCGGGGACTTCGTGGCGGTCGACCACATAGACCTGAGCGTCGAATATGGCGACATCTTCGGCTTTCTGGGCGCAAACGGTGCCGGCAAGACCACGGTGATAAGAATGCTCTGCGGGCTCCTCGTTCCAACGGCCGGGACAGGCACCGTCAGCGGCTATGACATAATGACCGAGCCGGAGCGCATCAAGCGGAGCATAGGCTATATGTCCCAGAAGTTCTCACTGTACCCGGACCTTACAGGTCTAGAGAACCTGGAGTTCTACGGCATGGTCTATGGCCTGAGCGGGGAAGCTCTGAAATCGAGAATCGGGGAGCTGACGGAGAGGCTCGGGCTGGGATCCTTTGTCAAGCGGGTCACAGGTTCGCTGCCGGTCGGGTGGAGACAGCGCATCGCCCTGGCCGCCGCAATCCTTCATGACCCCGGGATCGTCTTCCTGGATGAGCCGACGGGTGGGGTCGATCCCGTCTTCAGGCGACACTTCTGGGAGATCCTCTATGACCTGGCCGAGCACGGGACAACGCTCTTCGTGACCACCCACTACATGGATGAGGCTGAATTCTGCCGACGCATCTCAATCATGCACCGGGGCACGATTGTCGAGGTCGGGACGCCTCAAGAACTGGTGGACAGATACGGCCTTGCGAACCTGGAAGAGACCTTCATCTCACTGATCACCGGGAAGGAGTCCCATGCGTAGCATCCGCTACATAGCAATCAAGGAGGTCAGGCACATTCTCAGAGACCCGAGGTCTCTCATGGTTGCTATCCTGATGCCGATCTTGATGACGCTCCTTTACGGCTACGCCATAAACCTCGATGTCAAGAACATCAAGCTGGCGATCCTCGATTATGACAACACCACCGAGTCCCGCGACCTGGCCAACAGGTTCTACAACTCGGGCTATTTTGCCAGACCCGGCGCCGTGCCGTCGCTCACAGATCCGGAGGCGGTCTTGAAGAGTTCGCGGGCCCACGCGATCCTGACCGTCAGGCCCGGGTTCGGTGAGGCCTTGGGCAAAGGAACCCGGTTTGAGCTGGGACTTCTACTGGACGGCGCGGATGCCAATACGGCAGCGGCCGCGGCCAGTTACTCCGAGATCGTGCTTCTGAGCATGCTTGAGGACAGGTTTCCACCGGGCTTTGAGGTCCCGGGCGTCAGGCTGTCGCAACAGGTGCTCTACAATCCCGACCTCAAGTCATCTCACTTCTTCGTTCTAGGGCTGATTGCGGTGATCCTGATGCTGGTGTCCGCCCTCTTGACTTCGCTTACGATCGCGAGGGAAAAGGAGACCGGCACCCTTGAACAGCTACTGACTGCGCCCGTGAAACCCCGCGAGATCATAATCGGGAAGATCATACCATATGTCGGGCTCGCCGGCCTGGACGGCTTCCTGGTCTGGTGCTTCGCGGTGTTTCATTTCGGTGTCCCCATGGCCGGTTCGATGGCCCTGCTGGCCATCTTCGCCGTGATCTTCATCATTGCGGCCCTGTCCATCGGGATCCTGGTTTCCACCATCGCAAGGACCCAGCAGGTCGCCATGACCATGACTCTGACGCTGACGATAATGCCGTCGGTGCTGCTCTCCGGCTTTGTCTTCGAGATAAAGAACATGCCCAGAGCGCTCCAGATTGTGACCATGATCGTACCCGCCAGGTACTTCATGAGCATAATACGCGGGGTGATGCTGAAAGGCTCGGGGCTCGGCACCCTCTGGCCGCAGGCCGTGGGGCTGGTTGTGATTTCTCTCGTGCTGATCAGCATAGCCGCCTGGCGTTTCAATGTGAGGATAGGATAGCGATGGCAAGAGGCAGAATGGTGCGGGCACTTGTGAAGAAGGAGTTCCGGCAGATCCTGCGCGATAAGATGATGCTCAGGGTGATACTGATCGCGCCCCTGTTCCAGCTCCTTGTCCTCGGCTATGCCGTGAACCTGGATGTCAAGCTGATCTACACCGCGGTATTCGATCAGGACCGTACCGAGACCTCGCGCGAATTCCTGCGCTCATTCGCAGCCGGCGAATACTTCGTCCTCGAGGCCCCCGACATACCGGTTACGAGTGTGGAGGAAGGCTTCCGCAGGAATCGCTACAATGCGGCGCTGGTGATCCCTGAGGACTTCTCCGAGCGCCTCGAGACGGGCCGCGAGGCGCCGGTCGGGCTCTGGGTGGACGGCACCAACGCGAACGCGGCCGGCATCGCCATAGGCTATGCGGGGCTGATAACCCAGAGGTTCAATGAGCGAACCACCTCGCTCGAGCGGCCGGTGACGCTTCACAAGAAGATGCTCTACAATCCCGAGGCCAAGACCATCTACTACATGGTGCCCGCCATCGTCGCGACGCTTCTCACATCAATCACGGTGATGCTGACCTCGATGGCGATCGTGAGGGAGCGCGACATGGGCACGCTCGAGCAGATCATGGTGACTCCCATATCGACCCCGGCATTCATATTCGGCAAGACCATACCCTTTGCCATCCTCGGGTTCATTGAGATCACGATCGCCCTGGCCCTCGGAATGGCATGGTTCCGGGTCCCGTTCGTCGGCTCGCCGGTCTTGCTGTACAGCCTGGCCTTCGTATATCTCTTCACCGCTCTTGGAGTGGGAATGTTCATATCGACCATATCGCATACCCAGCAGCAGGCCATGTTCTTCGGCTGGTTCTTCTCGATCTTCGCGATCCTCACTTCGGGCTTCTTCACCCCGGTCGAGAACATGCCGGCCGTTGTCCGTTACATCACGCTTGCCAATCCGCTGCAGTACTTCATGAAGATAGTGCGCGGGATCATAATGAAAGGCGCAGGCGTCAGGGACCTCTATCCCGAGATCGCCGCCATGTTCATCTTCGGCGCATTGATCTTCACCTTCTCCTGGATTCGCTTCTCCAAGCGGACAAACTAGGTGTGAGCGGGCAAAAGGGCC
>JASFOL010000053.1:0-6817 GCA_050116545.1 bacterium
ACGGTCATCCATTTATGCTAAGACCTCGACTGATATCTCATTATTAGTGTAGACGCAGATCTGGGCCGCGACCTTCAGGGATTCCTCGACGATTGCCCTGGCATCGAGCCCGGAATTGGCGCTCAGGGCCCTCGCCGCCGCCAGGGCGAAGCCTCCACCCGAGCCTATTGCGACTATTCCATCGTCGGGCTCCACAACTTCGCCGGTGCCGGAGATCACGAATGAATGCTCTGCATCCATCACCACCAGGAGGGCCTCAAGCCGGCGCAGGATCTTGTCGGTCCGCCATTCCTTGGCCAGCTCCACCACCGCGCGCGTCAGGTTGCCCTTGTACTGCTCGATCTTGGCCTCGAATTTATCAAAGAGGGTCAGCGCATCAGCCGACGCACCCGCGAAGCCCGTGAGGATCCTGCCTTCGTGGATCTTGCGGACCTTGCGGGCCCTCTGCTTCATCACGGTATCGCCCAGGGTGACCTGGCCGTCTCCACCCATAGCGACCCGGCCGTCTTTTCTGATGCCGAGTATGGTGGTCGCATGAAACTTGCTTTCTGCTGTCATAATCGTCTCCTCATGCCCTGGGATGGGCCTGCCTGTATACCTTTCTCAGCCGCTCGCCTGTCACGTGAGTGTAGACCTGGGTGCTCGCCAGAGAGGCGTGGCCCAGGAGCTCCTGCACCGCCCGAAGGTCGGCGCCGTTCTCCAGCATATGAGTCGCGAATGTGTGCCTCAGGACATGCGGGCTCATCTGCTTCACGCTGCACACCTGTGTGAGATACTTCCTGACCACGCTCTGGATGCCCCTGCGACTGAGTCTCTTCCCGAACCGGTTGACGAACAGAGCCGGTTCCTCTATGCGTCTTCTCTGTTTCAGCAGATCGATCCTCGAAACAAGATACTTCTTGAGCGCCCGCGTTGCCATGCGGCCCAGGGGAATCATCCTCTCTTTCCGGCCCTTGCCCATGACCTTTATCACCTCACCGAATAGATCCAGGTCGGACACATTGAGAGCGTGAAGCTCCCCCAGGCGGATCCCCGTGCTGTAGAAGAGCTCCAGCATCGCCAGGTCGCGAGCTCCGCCGAAGTCGGCCCTCCCGGGAAGTTCCATCAGGCTATTGATCTCATCGGCTGCGAGGAAGGACGGGAGGCGTTTGGCCTTGCGGGGCATGCGGATCCCGATCGCCGGATTCTGCTTTAGGTTCTCCCGGGAGCACATGTAGTTCATGAAGCATCTTATAGCGGCGAGTTTCCGCCTAAGGGTGCTTCCTCTTGCCCCTTCGGCCTTCAAATGAGAAAGGAAGTGCCTGATCGCCAGCCGGTCCACGTTCTTGACCGTGGGTTGCCGGCGGGAGAGTTGAGACGCCAGAAATCCTATAAATTGCTTGAGGTCATTTTCATAAGCACTTATGGTATTGTCAGATAGATTGCGTTCTAATCCGAGATGCAGAACGAAGCGCTTCAGATGGTTTTTCACCTCATGCTCTCCAGCCGGGCCGCGCCGTGATCGAGCCCCGATTCCCTGATCCAGGCCTTTAGAGCAAGCGTGGCCCGCTCGCCCAGGAGCAGATTGCGCCGCTGCTTCTCCCTGATGCGTCTATCCAGGGCGGGGATCAGGCCGAAGTTGGGATTCATGGGCTGGAAGTCCCCCACGGGCGCTCCTGAGATGTACCTGAGGAGGCCCCCCAGCAGGCTTTCGCGCGGTGGAATATACGGAGCTTCACCCCTCAATTTACGGGCGGCATTTATGCCTGCAACAAGGCCCGTGGCGACCGCGGCAACATAGCCTTCCGCTCCGGTAAGCTGGCCGGCGAACATCACGCTGTCGTCCCGGTCCAGCTCCAGGCTCTCCCTGATAACCGAAGGGGCCTTTATGAAAGTGTTCCTGTGAATGCTTCCAAGCCTGGCGAAACGCGCCTCCTTGAGACCCGGAAGAGAACGGAAAATGCGTTCCTGGTCGCCATACTTGAGCCGCGTCTGGAAACCCACCATTCCATAGAGAGTCCCTTCCAGGTTCTCCGGCCTGAGCTGAACGACCGCCCAGGGCATCTTTCCGGTGCGGGGATCCTTGAGACCCACCGGCTTCATGCAGCCATGCGAAAGCGTCTCATCCCCCATTCCCGCAAGCTCCTCTATGGGCATACAGGCCGAGAAAAACTTCTTCTTCTCAAATTCCCTCCTCCGGGTGACCTTCGCCGCCCTGAGGTCCGTGACGAAACTCTCATATTGGGGCTTGTCCATTGGAAGATTGAGATAGGTGGATTCGCCCTTGCCATAGCGTGATGACTTGAATGCAATCGTCATGTCTATGGAGTCTGCCTCCACAATCGGCGATATGGCGTCATAGAAATACAGGTTGGGTTTTCCCACAAGATTCTCGATCACGTTGGAGATCCCCGGAGACGCCAGCGGCCCTGCCGCGATTATGTTCACGGCATCTCCGGCCAGCTCCGTGACCTCCCGCCTTTCCAGCCGGATGTTGGGATGGCGCTCGATCGCCCGCGTGATCTCGGCGGAGAACCTGTTCCGGTCGACACAGAGGGCGCTTCCTGCGGGCACCCTGGTACTCGATGCCGTTTCCATCAGGAGAGAGCCCAGCATCCTGAGCTCCAGTTTGAGAAGCCCGTTCGCATTGGAAATCCGGTCCGACTTGAAGGAGTTCGAGCAGACAAGCTCCGCCAGGCGGTCGGTCCGGTGAGCCTCGGTGGTCTTGAGGGAGCGCATCTCACACAATGTGACGTCCGCTCCGTGCCTGGCCGCCTGCCATGCGGCTTCTGAACCTGCAAGCCCGCCTCCGATGACAAAGACCCTCGAAGGCCTGCGGATCATGACTTGGCCTCACTCCCGCATTTCGGGCAGGCCAGGTGGCTCCCCTTGTCCCGGCTTGTCTTGACCACCATGATGGGGTGCTTGCACTCGGGGCAGGGCTCACCGACCGGCTTGTTCCAGCTCGCGAACTTGCACTCGGGATATCTGCTGCACCCGTAGAAGATGCCCCTCCGGGCGCGCTTCTCGACAATGTCCCCGTCGCAGCCTTCTTCGGGGCACTTGATCCCGAGGGTATATGGCCTGGTCCCCTTGCACTCCGGATACCGCTTGCACGCCAGGAACCTGCCGTAGCGTCCCATGCGGACCATCATCTCGCCGCCGCAGTCGGGACAGAGCTCATCGGTCGAGGTTTCCTCGCCCTCAATGGGTTTGGTGCTCTTGCAGTCGGGGAAGGCGGAGCAGGCCAGGAACTTCCCGAAGCGCCCCCACTTCTTGAGCATGGGGCTTCCGCACTTGGGACATTTCTCGTCGACAATCTCCTCGACCGTGCGCTTGATATCGTCCTTCACCGAGTCAAAGCGCTCCAGGCTCTCTTTCAGGGGCCCGTAAAAGCCCCGCACCACCTCGACCCACTTGTCCTCACCGGACTCGATCTTGTCCAGCTCGGTCTCCATCCGTGCGGTGAATCCCACGTCGAAGATATCGGAGAAGACCTTTAGCAATATGGTCATCACCGTCTCGCCGAGGTCTGTGGGCACGAGCGCGGTCTTCTCCTTGGTCACATAATTCCTCTCCAGCACGGTGCTTATGATGGTGGCATAGGTCGAAGGACGACCGATGCCCTTGTCCTCCAGTTCCTTGATCAGGCTTGCCTCGGTGTAGCGAGGAGGCGGCTGGGTCTCGTGGCGCCTGACATCCAGGCCGAGCAGATCGAGCGGCTCGCTCTTTTCGATCACGGGGATGCGCGTGTCCTTCTCTTCGGCCTTCTCCGAGTATACCTTCAGAAAACCTGGAAACTTCATGACCGTACCGGTTGCCTTGAAGAGATAGGCTCCACCCTCTATTTCCACCTGGGTGACATCGAAGAGGGCCTGGGCCATCTGGCTTGCCACGAACCTGTCCCATACAAGTCTGTAAAGCCTTAGCTGATCGCGGGTGAGATACGAGGCCAGGTCATCGGGCATCCTGTTGACATCGGTGGGCCTGATGGCCTCGTGGGCGTCCTGGGCACCCTTGGCCTTGCGGAACCTGGCCGCCTTTGCCGGAACGTATTCCCGGCCGAATTTCTCGATTATGAATCTCTTCGCCGCATCACCCGCATCCCCGGCTATCCGCACCGAGTCGGTACGCATATAGGTGATCAGACCCACACGGCCCTTCTCCCCTATGTCGATGCCCTCATAGAGTTCCTGGGCTATTACCATTGTCTTGCGGGCGCTGAAGCGGAGCCTGCGGGCCGAATCCTGCTGCAATGTGCTGGTGATGAAGGGGGGCCTGGGGTTCCTGCGCTTGGCCTTCTTCTCCACATCACGGACAACAAAGGATTGCTTCTTTATGTCGGCATCGATCTCCTCGGCCCTTTCCCGGGTCTTGATCTCAGCCTTCCTCCCGTCGATCTTATCCAGTCTGGCAACAATCGTGTCGGTCCTCGGTGTCTGAAACTGGCCGTCGACCGTCCAGTACTCCTCCGGGACAAACTTCCTGATCTCGGCTTCACGCTCGCAGACCATCCTCAGGGCCACCGACTGGACTCGCCCCGCGCTGGTGCCCTTGTAGAGCACTTCCCAGAGTTTGGGGCTGACCTGATAGCCCACCAGCCGGTCGAGGATTCGCCTGGCCTGCTGGGCGTCCACCTTGCGCATGTCGATCTCGGTCGGGTGCTCGAAGGCCTCCTTGATCGCCCTGCGCGTGATCTCATTGAAGATCACCCGCTTGGTCCGCTCCCCTGTCTTGTCGACCAGATGGGCAAGATGCCAGGCAATTGCTTCGCCCTCGCGGTCCATGTCAGGCGCGAGATATATGTCCCCGGCCTTGGCGGCGGCAGCCTTGAGATCCTTGATGGCCTTGGTCTTGCCCCTCACGGTAACATACTGGGGCTCGAAATCCTTAGCGAGGTCCACCCCCAGCTTGGACTTGGGAAGATCCCTTATGTGTCCCATCGAGGCCTTGACGATATAGGATGATCCAAGGAAGCGCCCGATGGTCCGGGCCTTGGCGGGAGACTCCACCACCACCAGGGACTTCTTCCCGGGCGGCTTCCTGGATGGTGACTTCTTCTCAGCTGGTGATTTCTTCTTAGATGGCATTCCTATCTCCGTAGATGACTATCCCCGCATTCGAATAGACTAATAGAGAGGATAAGCCGGTGACGTAAGATATGCAAGCCCTGACTCAGGGCCTGAAGGAGAAGCCTCTCTCCGACCGGGGCTACTGCTCCGGGGCCGCTAGTGTGAAAGAGTCCCGTCGGTCTCGCTGTTCCGCCATGATATCAGCCTGGGACGGAAACCGGGGACACCTTCCAGGATAATCGAAGGCACTATGCGCTTTACATCATTCAGTTCAACCGTCTCGACGCATGTGTATATGGCTCGCTCGATGAGCTCCTCAATCTGGAGATCGTCGAGCAGTCCGAGCTGGCTCAACTGAAGGATGTACCCGTAAGCCTGGGGCGTTATCAGCGACCTCTCGAAGTCATTGAGCATTCTGAGCGTGGACTTGATTCCATACTCAGGAAGCACCGTTCCTTCTTCGAAGAAGCTTTCATCCACGGTATGATAGAGCCACATGAACGCGGTGTTTATTTCCCCGATGCTGTAGCCTTCCGTGATCAGAGTATGCGTGAGGCTCTCGACTGTTTTTGATGCGACTGACTTGTCAACGAGCCTGTCGACTATCGAGATGATAATCTCAACTAGCCGTTCGTCCATCCTGAACCTCGCTTCCGATCTGGCGTACGTCAGGGTAACACAAGCCTTGTGCAAAAGCAAGCTTAATCAGGGCCGGACGGTCCAGTGCGGATCTATTTCCCGCAGCACTTCTTGTATTTCTTGCCGCTGCCGCAGGGGCAGGGGTCATTTCGGCCGACTTTGGCCTCGACCACCTGGGGCTTGCGGCCGGATGGGGCCATTTTCGGACGTCCCCCGCGCGACACGGGCGCGGCCCCCGGCATGGGCCCCTGAACCGGCGGCGGTGCGGCCGGGCGCTGGGCGGCATCCGGCTTGAAGGCCCGCATCGCAGGCTGGGCTCTGGGGCGCTCTTCCTCCGGCCTGACGAATCTGCCGTGGAATATCAAAGAGACTGTTTCCTCGTCGATCGAATCCAGCATCTTGACGAAGAGCTGATAAGCCTCGGACTTATACTCAATGAGAGGATCTTTCTGCCCGTATGCCCTGAGGCCTATTCCGGCCCTTACGCCGTCCAGATCATAGAGATGATCCCTCCAGCGCCGGTCTATCACATAGAGCAGGAGCCCTCTTTCTATGCTCTTGATGGCCTCATAGCCCACTTCCTTCTGCTTGGCCTCATATGCGGCGAGGGCCGTTGCGCCGGCGATGTCGGCAATCTCCCCTGCCCGCGTGCCCGGGCCGAGGTCTTCGCCGAAGTCGAAGCGCCAGACGAAGAGGGTTTCCAGCTCCTGTTTGAGCCCGGCCAGATCCCATTCATCAGGCTGGTCACCGCCGGCCAGGCGCTCTTCGACGTGCCGGTCCACGGCGGCTTCGATCATGCCGCGCACTTCGGCGCTCATGTCCTCGCTCTCCAGGGCGACCAGGCGGCGGGCATAGATCACTTCCCGCTGCTTGTTCATCACATCATCGTACTCGAGCAGGTGCTTTCTCACGGCAAAGTTGTTGCCCTCCACCCGCTTCTGCGCGCGCCCGATCTGCTTGGAGATCAGCGAGTGCTGGATGGGCTCATCCTCCCGGATTCCCAGCTTGGAGATCACACCCGACAGCCGGTCGCTGCCAAAGAGCCGCATGAGGTCATCTTCGAGCGACAGATAGAACCTCGAGGACCCCGGATCGCCCTGGCGCCCACTCCTGCCCCGCAGCTGCCT
>JASFOL010000054.1:0-6795 GCA_050116545.1 bacterium
CGGGGCACTGAAGGAAATGGTCGTGGCCCGGCGGAATGGGTTGGGGTAGTTCGACTTCAACTCCAGGTCCATGCCCTGTTCATCCCATCTGCCGGGATCAACCGAGGCGGCGCCTGCGAATCGGTAAATGCTGTCATTGAAAGCGCATATATATATCTCGCCGAGCTCGTCCACGCCGAATGATGGGATGTTGAGAGCCGTGTCCAGAAGCTCGGTGTTGACCGTGGGACCAACGCCGTCATACTCCAGCGACCATATCCGGCCCGTCCCGTAGTCGCCGTAAATGTACTTGTTCGCGAGTTCCGCCACGCAGCAACCATGATAGACATAGCCGCCGGTGATTGAGTAGCCAAGTGAGTGACTGTACTCCCAGATGGGCCCGGTCAGGCCGGTCGAGTCACATCCTGAAGGGGGATTATAGCAATGCGCCCCCTCCATTATCCGCCACCCATAGTTATTGCCGCTCTCGATGATGTCGACCTCCTCCCAGGAGCTCTGCCCCACGTCGGCGACCCACAGCCGGCCGGTCACAGGATCGAAACTCATGCGCCACGGGTTTCTGAGGCCATAAGCGTATATCTCCTCACGGTAGCCGTCGGTGTTGTCAGCGAAAGGATTGTCGGGGGGAATCGCATAGTTCAGGCCTGTCTCAGTGGAGTCAACATCGATCCTAAGTATCGAGCCCAGGAGAGTCGCGAGATTCTGGCCATTATTGTTCGGATCTCCCGCCGAGCCACCGTCACCCGTCGTGATGTACAGGTACCCGTCCGACGGCCCGAAGGCCAGCGCGCCGGCATTGTGGTTCTGAAAGGGCTTGTCTATCTGAATCAGAACCAGCTCGCTGCCCGGGTCCGCGACATTGGAATCGGCCCCGCTGACACTGAACCGCGACACATGCGTAAGGCCGCTGACGGAGGATGTGTAGTTCACGTAGAAGTAGCCATTGGTCTCATAGTCAGGATGAAACGCGAGGCCCAGCAGACCTTCCTCATTGCCCGAGTTATCGACGCGTGCCTGGATGTCCAGGAATGTTGATTTGGAAGGAACCCCGGCAAAGTTGTCGAACACCGAAATCAACCCGCGCTGTTCGACCACGAAGAGCCGATTGCTTCCGTCACCGGCGTTTTGAAGGTCGACAGGCCGCGTGAATGAGAGCATGGGAAAGGCGTTTTCTATTGTCACCACTGCTGAGGCTTGCTGGGTGAGCAAACCAAGAAGCAAGAGACCAGCAAACAGGATGGGAGTCTTCATAGATTCTAACCTCGCTCCGATAGTGTGACGCGCTAACCTGAAGGTCGGGACGCTCCCGGGCCCGGCACCGGCGTCTATACCTTTTAGATGTGTCCGGGGGACAATCAGTCGCGGGGGCTACTTCCACATTCTGAAATCACAGAGCGACCCGGCGGCGAGCCTGTCGGTATCCGGCGGAACTATGATCACGCCGTCCGCCTTCGACCCGGCGACGAGATCGGCGGCGCCGCTGCTCCCTATGATCTCAGCTGTCATCCCCCCCGGGCCGGAGACCAGGCGGCCCGGAACAAGCCGCTGCCGGCCGGCTCTTCCCGCGACCTGCTCTGCAAGCCGGACCCTGATTGAAGTTCTGCAGCTTCCGGCCGGCAGGCCGGCGAGCCGGCGCATCAGGGGAAGCACAAACTCATGGAAGCCTGTCATCGCGCTGATGGGATTCCCGGGGAGTCCGAAGATGTAGCGGCCTTCGCTGGTTGTAGCAAACAGCGTCGGCCTGCCGGGCGACATGTGGATGCCTCGGAAGTGAATTCTGCCACCCGCCAAACCGATGGCCCCGGCCACGACGTCGTATTTGCCGACCGATGTGCCTCCCGTCATGACAACCAGGTCGCTTCGCTCGAGAGCCGTCCGGAGATACTCCGCGATCAGTTCGGCTTCATCCGTCACATAGGAGCTTGATGCCACCCGGTATCCCCAGCGACCCAGGGCGGCTGCCAGCATCGGCCCGTTTGAATTCCGGGTCTCATGCGGCCTGGTTTCCTTGCCGGTTTTCCTGAGCTCGGTCCCGGTGGCCAGCACGGATACGGCCGGCCTCGGATGAACCTCGAGTGAACTCACGCCGACAGCGGCGCATGTCGCTATTGCCATGGCATTGAGAAAAGTTCCGGCGGGCAGGAGCTCGTCATCCCTCCTGGCGATTTCACCCCTGATTGAGATATGAGATCCCTTCTTGGACGGCCTGAGGATTCGCACCATCTCTTCGCCGGCCGGGCCTTCCCCCGCGGGCTCGGTGTCTTCAAGCATAATGATGGTGTCGGCATCGGGTGGAACATTGCCGCCGGTAAAGACTCTCACGCATTCGTCTCGTCCCACCGGCGGCGCCGCATCGGAACCCGCCGCAACCTCACCGCAAACCCGGAGAACGACCGGCGGCGATCCAAGGTCAGCTGATCTTACAGCATAACCATCCCTTGTGGAGCGATCGGCCGGAGGCATGTCGCGGTCCGCGAAAACCGGACTCACAAGCATATGACCCGCAGCGTCAACGAGATCGAGACGAACGGCAGGAAGAGCCCGACTGGCTTTGATTACCAGTTCCCACGCAGCTTCGGGAGTTATCATGATCAGCCTGCCTTCTCCATCTTGAAGAGTTTGTAATTCAGCTTAAAGCCCAGTCGCTCACACTCGTCGGCAAGTGTCCCGTCCGGGAATGTCAGCTTCAGGATTTCCTTCCCGGGGTTCAGGTATCGCTCCAGGGAGCAGAGGATCCGGGCAAGTCTGTTCACCGGGCTGCCGTCAACCACGAACGGAAAGCATCCGGGAAACTCAGGGCTCAGCCGGCAGAAACCTGTCGTTTCTGCCTTATCCGTCATGAATATCAACACGTGGTTCTTCGGTGGATCATGCATCGAAGCTATGTCGGCCCACTCCTCAGGGAAGGACGGCAGCGCTTCCGGATCGGCTTCATTGATCGGCACCGCCGTCACGGGCCCGAATGTTTCGGCCGGCCCCGCTGCTTGGGACGATCCGGACGCTTCGGCGGGCCCGGATGTTTCGGCCGGTCCTGATGTTTCGGCCGCCCCCGATGGCGGCCTCCGGCAGGAGTCCAGGAACTTACGAATCGGGACCACATACTGATAGGTTGTTTCACGCTCGGAGAAGCCGAACTTGTGGTACAGCCGAATAGCCGCCGCATTGTCCTGCATGACATAGAGGATCACTCTGGAGCGACCGTGCTTTCGGCAATGCTCAAGCATCGTCTCCATCAGCCTGGTGCCCACTCCCCTCCCCCTGCGGTCGGGGCTGACGGCTACCCGCGCTATCCATGCGAAGGCCGGCTTGAGCACCACATAGCCAAAGCCGATGAACCCCTGATCGTCGAAAGCGGCCCAGAAGTCCTGCGTCAGCATTTCCGTGAACCTGGCTGACTCGATGGGTTCGTCCGGAAAGCACGGGCCATCAACCCGCGCGAAGGTCTCGTAATCCAGCTTCTCCGGACGATACTTGATTTCGAACATCACTTCCGCTCCAGAACTCTCTCTATTTCGCTCATCTGTTCGGGCGTCAATGGACCGAACTCCATCGCTCCCGCGTTTTCCTCGACCTGCTCCACGGTGCGGAAGCCTGGAATCGGAATCGTCCTTGGGCTGCGAGCCCAAAGCCAGGCCAGCGAGCCCTGGGCCAGCGTTCGGCCGGAGCTGACGAGGATTTCGCGGACTGCGTCCCGCTTCACCAGCCATTCCTGGCTGGGCCTGCCATCCTTGAAGTACTTCATCCAGTCCGGGCTGTTCTCCCCGCGGACGTCATTGGCAGATGGCCTGGTTCCCGCAGTGTACTTATCGGTCAGGAGCCCCATCGCAAGCGGGCCGCGGTTGATCGCGGCCAGGTCATGCCTCTCACAGAGTGCTATGACTTCCGGGTTATCATCAAGCACATTGAGCTGCAATTGGATTGCGGTGCACCGGGGCCCCCGGGCAAAGACTTCCGCCCGGTCCTCGAAGTCGGTGCTCCAGCCATAGGAGCGGATCTTGCCCGAAGCCACAAGCTCCTCGAGCGTGTCCCGCACCGGCACGGCCTTCTCCGCCGGGAAACCATTGTCATGGAATTGATACAGATCGATATAGTCTGTGTTCAGGCGGTCGAGTGAATCTTCCAGAGCCCTGCGAATGCCCTCGGGCGATGTGTCCGCTCCCGTGGCCAGGCGGGCCGCCTCATCAAAAACCGCATTGAACTTGGTTGCTATGACCACTTCGGACCTTCGCCCGCCAATGGCCCGGCCGAGCACTCTCTCGCTGTGCCCTGCGCCGTAGACATTGGCCGTATCGAAGAAGTCAACCCCGCGTTCGAGTGCGGCATGGATGGCCCTGATGGACTCCTCATCATCCACTTCGCCCCAACCGAGCGGCACTTCACCGTCGCTCCACGGTCCCCCGATGGCCCAGCAGCCCATTCCAAGCGCGCTGATCTCGATTCCGGAACGTCCTAAACTGCGTCTCATAGACTATCTCCTTTTCGACATTCAACTCAGTCATGGCAGGCAGGGGCTGCTTATGAGCCCGGCTGCAATTCGGCAAGGGCTTCGCGCGGCTCCACAGCGGGCTTGAAGTCGGGATCGGCATCCTTCCAGATCTCTATCGCCCTCTTTAGATGTGTGATGGCCTCATCCCGGCGTCCCATGTCGTTGTATGTCAGCCCGAGCATGGAATGGAAGAAAGGCTGGGACGGCTCCAGCTCGAGGCCGGTGAGGATCATCTTCTCGGCCTCAGGAAAACGCTCCGCCTCTCTCAGCATGTCTCCCAAAATGTATGCCCGCATGAAGACCCGCTGATCCTGGGGGAGCATGGTGAAGAGGGCGATAGCTCTTTCGGCGATTTCGGCCGCCTGGCCGTAATCTTCCCGCAGCCAATGCACGCCGGCATCCGCAAACAGGGCCATGGCCTCCAGGCCCGCCGTGGGGTTCTTGTCAACTATGGCCTCAATCTCAGCCAGAAGGGATTCGGCCTCATCGATGTGGGTCCTGTCTCCGGCCATGCGGTAGTACCAGATCCTGGCATATTTGGGGAAAAACCTCATAAGAGGGACTTCCCCCAATACGGCTTCGAGGTCCTCGATGGCTTTTAAGGCGCCCTCGTAGTCCTCCGTGTATGCGTATAGCTCAACCCTCAGGAAGGTATTCTCGAGGGCCGAACGCAACGGTGATCGGAATGCCGCCTCCTCCGCGGCTCCCATCTCAAGGTACTCAACGGCCTTGTCTATCTGACCCATGGTCTTATGCCAATCCCTCAGGGCGGCATAGAGGGAGCTTCGGTCCCGGGGCCCTTTGACCATCGGGACGGCATCCAATAGCTCCTGCCTGGCTTGATCGAAATTCCCGAGCTTCTTCTCAAGGTCCGCGATCCGGATGGTGAGTTCGACCTCGCCGGGAGCATGCCGTCTCGCGTCCTGGTAGTACGATTTCGCCTGCTCATATTCCCCCATCGCGCTGAACAGGGAGCCGATTGCCGAGTATGACCTGTAATCCTCGGGATAAAGATCCCTGTATTGCTCAAGGTACTCTAAACCCTGATCGAATTCGCCCTTGCGCGCGTATAGATCGCCCAGCTCCCGGAAGACATTGTGGCGCTCCGGATCAAGATCGAGGATCGTCTTCCAGTCCTCTATGGCTCCGTCCAGATCGCCCAGGGCTTCATGGTAGGCAGCGAGCATCTCGCGTGCATCGATGGACTGAGGATAGATCTTGGTCCAGTCCTCGGTCGTCTTGAGCGCAGACTCCACGTCCTCGGATTGCTCATGATAGGTGGCTTTGACTATGTACTGGTAGAACGTGGGCAGCTTGTATACGTGCTGCACCGCGGCGGTCAGCGCCCGCCCCATCTCGGCCGTCTTTCCGAGGTCATAATAGGCACTGAAGAGCTCCCATTGCGCCAGGGCGAAGGTCGGGTCCTCGGCGACGGCAGCCTCCAGATGCTCTATCGCCGCTTCTCGATCCGCCCGGGCGTCGCTCTGCATGCCCAGCCCGTACTCCCTCAGTGCGGCAGGTGATTCGGTCAAAGTCTCAGAAAGCGAGCGATCGGCCGTGTTCTCTATGTGATAGACAGGAATGTCCAGGTCATGCTTCAGATGCAGGCTCATCTCGTCAACAAGGGCAAGCACATCGGGGCCGCTCACCGTGCGCACCGCAACCGGCTCGCCACGGCCTGTCTCGTAAAGCCTCGAGGTCAGCGCCAGTTGATCACCCTGCAAAGAAATCGAGCCGGCCGTGAAATAGGCGCGGTTATTCTTCTTCGCGATTCTCCGCATCAGAGCAAGAGGCGCTCCAAGGCCCGCTTCCAGCCCCTCATCCTGGAGGTCATCTGTGAATCCGACACTCAGATCGATATAAGTATCCTGAAGCAGATCATAGTGAAGCATGCGGGGTACGGCGTACTGCAGCCAATCAAGCGATGGGTCGCCGGTCTTATTCTCGAAGTAGAAGATTGCAATCCGCTTCCTGAACTCCTGCCTGGGAACTTCCACCTCAACGGTCCTGCCCTCATCATCCGTGGTCGTCACCATCGTGGTGGTAGCAAGGGGTTCACCCTGAAATACGGCAAGCAGGATGAGCACGGAAACGACGATATTGACCGGTATGCCTATGCGCTCCGGCTTGCTCCACCCCTGAGAATTGCGCCTTCCGCGGTAGCGGGAAATGATCAGCACTGCGGGAATAAGTGAGATGAGGAACACCAGCGCGATCGTGGGAAGCTTAGGTGACACCGGAAAGTGGTCGACCACATATCTCATCAGGCCGGCAACCGCCAGCGCGGCCACCGCATAGGCGGCAAGAGA
>JASFOL010000055.1:0-6748 GCA_050116545.1 bacterium
ATAGCAGCCGGGATGGGGCGTCAGGGCGCCGGGCGTGCAATCCCTGGGCCTGAGCGCGATAGCCAGGTACTATCCTGAGGTGGCGGAGAGAGAGGGATTCGAACCCTCGGAACGGTTGCCCGTTCACGTGATTTCCAGTCACGCCGATTCAGCCACTCTCGCATCTCTCCGTATGGCTGCGTTCTATTCAGAGCCCGCCGGGCGCTGAGTCCCGGCGCCTATGGGCCAAACAGGTCTTCAATGGCGGAGAGAGAGGGATTCGAACCCTCGGAACGGTTGCCCGTTCAACGGTTTTCGAGACCGCCCCATTCAACCACTCTGGCATCTCTCCGCTATTTGTCCGCTAGGAATTATCCTTCTGCCTGACCTTGACGAAGAACTCCTGTAAGATGGTCCGGCAGTCGTCCTCCAGCATATTACCCTCTATGGTAAGCTCTCGGTCCATGTATTTCAAGGTGCCCAGCTCGAGCGCCCCGCCACAGGCCCCGGCACGCTTGTCACCGGCACCGAATACCAGGCGGGAAATCCTCGAAAGGAAGATGGCCCCCAGGCACATCATGCAGGGCTCCACAGTGACATACATGGTCGAACCCTCGAGCCTCCAGTCGCCCATCCCCTCTGATGCGGCGCCAATCGCGATGATCTCGGCATGGGCGGTCGCGTCCTTGAGGGTTTCGATCCGGTTATGGCCCCTTCCCAGGACCCTGCCCTCGCTCACGATCACTGCTCCGATCGGGACTTCGCCTGCGTCAAGCGCCTTGCGAGCCTCGGCGAGCGCTTCTCTCATCCAGTGATTATCATGGGCTTCGTCCATAGCTTATGGAAGGTAGCAAAGCGCGGGGCGGGCGTCAAGACGCAGGAGCAGGCCGGGTGAAGCGGGCGCATCGGGGTTGCGCCAGATAAGCCGGGCGCGGCCCGCGGAGTCCGGCTATTCCAGGCTACTTGACCAGGATCACCTTGCGGTGGGCGCTGTGGCCGCCGGCGGCGGCCCGGACCACATAGACTCCGGAGCTCACCTGTGCGCCGTAGTTGTTCCTGCCGTCCCAGGTGATCTGGTAATAACCGGGAACGAGGTTCTCGGCCCTCAGGGTGCGGACCAGCTGGCCGGTCACCGAGTAGACCGCCACATCCACCCTGCTCATGTCCTCGGCGGGATCCGGCCAGGACTCGGAGGGAGACTGCCCGGAAGTCCTCGGCAGCCCGAACACCATCGTTGAGTAATTGCGGCAGGGGTTCGGGGCGGGATAGCCGAGCGCGATCGCTCTGGGCGCCTCCTGGTAGGCCGTCCCGTTGACCGGCCCGAACAGGGTCTCATCCCCGTACCCATCGACGATTCCCAGCGTGTAGAAAAACGGACGGCGCGCGGCAACAAGCGTGTCGGCAAACACATATGTGGAGTCGCCTCCAAGCTCTATCTCGGTCCTCAGATGAGTTTGCCTGTCAGGCGGCAAAGGCCGGTCGTCGGGATACCTGTAAAACCTGTACCTGATCCCGTTGTCAAACTCCCTGACATTGAGGAGCAGTGAAATCTGACCGTCCTGAGAGAGCGCCTCGAAACGTTCGACCTCCGCGACGGTCCGCTTGACTCCGAACTTGAGTCCCCTGACCACGTCCAGGTCCAGGCGGTGATCAACCCACAGCACCGTGCTGTCGGTCAGGGCCGGCATCACCTGGTCATCCTTCTGCCTTGAGATCGGATATTCCTCACCCGAGGAAAGGCTGTAAGCATACAGGTCCCAGTTTCCATTCCTGTTGTCCTGCCAGATCACGATATCGCCCGAGACCGAGGGGTTGAGCTGCAGGCCGTCCCTCCGGGCTATCGTGAGCCGCTCTCCGGTTTCGAGGTCGAGCCCGGCAATGTCGCCGCCGTCCCGGGAGCGATCCTCCCAGACAATGACACTCCCCCAGACCGAGGGGTTGGCCTGATCTCCTTCTCCCGCGAAGACGACGACCAGCGAATCGGTCTCAAGATCATATGCCAGTATGTCCGTGTTCTCACCCGCCGTCTCTTCCCAGACCAGTGCCAGGTGTGACATCTCAGGATTGGACACCAGCGCGCCGGAAAGCATTCGCAGGGTGTCGATCTCCGCCGAGCTTCGCTCGAGATACAGACTGGAAACCCCGCCGGAATTGCCCACCCAGGCGATATTCTCCCCCGAAATCGCCGGCTGCGCCTCATCCTCGGGAGCCGTGCTCACGATGGAGAGCAGGCTGTCCGAGAGATCATAGGCCACGATATCACCGCCCTGGCTGAAGACGATCTTGTTTCTTGCCAGATCGATATCGCTTCCGGGAGATTGAAACACCAGGTGTTCCGGATCGTCAAAGGCGCTGACGAATATGCAGTTGCACTGGGGCGAAGCCATGGCAACCGAGCTCCTGGATATGTCGAGATCGGATATCTCCACGCCCAGGGGCCTGGAGAAGACCTCACCCGCCACACCAGAGTTGATCTGGAAGGGGTCGGTATTATTGCTCAGATAGTACTCGAGCACCCTCTCTTCCTTGTCCACAACCGCATAGATCATCACGAAGTCATCCCGGAACTCATCGATCACGAACGGGGCCTGGAGCGTGACAGCCTCCTCCGGCACCAGCGAGTCCACCGTGAAGCCGGCGAAGCGGCGCTCCTCGGCGATCAGACTGTCGTACAGAGACACGCTGAAACCGTGCGCCACATCCTGCCCGAGATTCTCGACCTCGACCGACACGATGGCTGTGTCTCCCAGCGAGACCGGATAAGGATCGACCTCGCTGACCCGGACCGCGAGGTCGGCAACCGACATGTACAGCCTGTGATTGGCGAGATTGTTGAGCTCCGACATCTCCCGGACTTCATTGTCGTGGTCCAGACTCACGTAGATGAGCCAGTTGGAGCTTCCGTCCGGGACCTCCCAGTCAACAGTGAGCACGGTATCCTCTTTGGCCCCGAGCCCGGGGATCACGATGGAGCTGATCAGCCGGCTTTGCTCGAGTTCATAGTAGTAGACATTTACCGAGAACTGGCCCGGATCCCAGTGCCCGACATTGGTCACCTTGACGCCGATCTTGACCACATCACCCACACGCGGCTTGTCGGGCCAGACGGTTATGTCCGAAGAGCTCAGGGCCAGGTCGGGCAGGGGAACATTGGCATTGGGTGTAAAACCATAGAGCCCCGTGTTCCATTCATCTCCCCTGGACTGGGAATACTCCACCCTTCCCTTGCCGCTGGCGCCTATGAATCGCCACACATTTACCTCTCCACCCATCGTGGCCGCGGCGATCTCGATGAAGCCGTCGTCGTCCAGGTCACCCACCACGGGAGTCGAATACACATTTCCGCGGACCGGCAGGGGAAATCCCAGCACGCGGCCGTCCGCTCCGAAGGCGTCGAGCGCGCTGTTTTCCTCGACCGAAGTCCCCACCAGGCCCTCGATTGAACCATTGCCGTCAACATCGGCATACACCGGTTCGCAGCGGATCACCGGATTATTGGCGTCGGAGAGGACGGCATCGCAGTAGGACCCGTCTGCATTCCAGGCGACGATGGTCCCGCAGGAGGTCGAAACCGAAACCTCCGGAAGGCCGTCATTGTCCACATCGGCCGGGATGGGGGCGCTCAGCTCGCTGCAATTATAGGACCACTTGGGCCAGCCTTTCCTGATCTTGCCGTCCAGTCCGACAAGGTACACCGAGTTTGAGAACAGGCCGGACACCGCTATTTCGTAAATCCCGTCCCCGTCAAAGTCCGCCACGCACGGGGAACCCCTTCCACAACCGCCACCCAGGAGTATCGGCCAGCCGTCCAGATAAGTGCCGTCACCCTTGATGGCGTAGAGCCGGTCGCCGAATCCCCCGATCAGCACCTCGGCTATGTGGTCGCCGTCCAGGTCCGCGACAGCCGGCGCCATCCACACCTCCGCCCCGCCGAGCTCCACCGGCCAGTTGGGAAGCAGCTCTCCGTCCTCGTTCCACGCGTAGACCAGCCCGTCCATGGAACCGGAGATTATCTCGACCATTCCATCGTCGTCGATGTCGGCCAGGGCCGGAGGCGAGTAGATCCTGTCTCCGGTCGCCTGGGGCCAACCCGGGTGAAGCGTCCCGTCATTGGAGAAGACATATACCAGCCCGTCCAGGGAACACACGATTATGTCGGGCTGTCCGTCGATATCCACGTCACAGATCGCCGGCTTGGGGCCCAGGCCGGTCGGAGTCTGCACAGGCCAGCCGGGCAGATAGGTGCCGTCCAGCTCCCACACGTGCAGATTGCCGTCGAATGAGCCGACCGCGATCTCCTTCACTCCGTCAAGATCGATGTCGGCCGCCGCCACCGAGGCCGAAACCGAGCCGCCCAGGAACTGGGGCCAATGCTCCAGGCGCCTCAGGGGAACGGCTACGTAGAGCTCCTCGGTGTAGGAGTAACGGCCCTGGGAGTAGTCCGCCTCGATGTCTATGGTGAACGTCACCTCATAGGGCTCGAGTATGGAATCGCCGATCTGTATGTCGAACGCCAGTGGATCCGAGACCGACATGGCGGGAAGGGAATCCACCATGAGCTGCATCTCGGAGGGTTGCACGAACTCATCATCGGTCTTTAGCCGGACCACCAGGTCACGGGCCGTCGTACCGTGGTTCTTGAACTCGAGATCCAGGGTGATGGCCTCGCCCGGATCGGGTTCGCCGTCATTGTCGCCGGTTTGATCGTTCACATCGTAGCGCTCGAAGAGGACAATCGGCGACCACACCTCTATGTCCAGCGTCATCGTGTCGGCCGGATCGCTTATGTTCTTGAGACTGACCTGCGTGGGATTGCCTTCATTGGAATAGTTTGCCGGCAGGGTCCACCAGCTGAAGTTGCGGTTCCCGGTCGAGCCGGGATATGGGTCTCCTTCATCGGAGCCGAAGCCGAAGGACCTTATAGCCTCCAGGTCGAAGCGGCCGTCGGCCTGTTCCAGGGTCACCAGGTGGTCGACTCCGCCCGAGTTGTTCAGAATTCGCTCGTCCACGTGATACAGAAGAAGGCCCTCTCCATAATAATCGAGAGACGCATCCCATGACTTCGCCCGGCGATTCTCCACGACGAAATACTGCGGGCCACCGGCTCCCTCCGACCAGAGCCGCAGGGCATGGGGACCGTCCTCGATACAGGGAAGGCGGAAGCCCTCCATATTGGTGTCGACCTCAACGGGGTCGACGAAGCCCAGCTGGATCTTGCTCCAGGCATCCAGTCCGGCCGGCCGCGAACCATTGCCTCCCCAGGAGCCATAGGACATCAGCGACCATGCCCCCAGCCCGAAAGAGCTCAAGGTCGCGTCATAGAGATCGGGAAGACCAAGAAGATGGCCCATCTCGTGGGCATAGGTTCCCACCCTGCCGTCTTCCGGCTCGGTCGCATATGCCTTGACCAGAACGCCGTCCACCTCTCTGGCGGGGATATTGGCGACATGGGAATGGATATGATCGGGGTTCAGGGTCCACTCATAGCCCTGCCCCGCGTGAATGACGAAGAGGTAGTCCACCACACCGTCATCGTCGCCGCTTGAGGGTATGCCGTCGGGACCGTCATTGTCGAAACGGGAAAAGTCGACGGTCTCGTCCGCCGCGTCCACCGCGTCCTCCACCATCTTCTGCGCATTCCTGGGATAGGGCCCCATGCCCTTCCTGTTATTGGAATAGTAGGAGTGCATCTCGGGCAGGATGAACCAGCCGTAGACCTCGCCGCTCACATCGAGGTTTCCATATGAACTCCAGTCATAGTAGTTGCGCATGCTCCACTCTTCTTCACTGCTGAAGAGAAGATCATGGTAGGCCCGCCTGGAATGGGAGAGAGTGTCGGCTTCGACGTCGGCGAAGTCGACCAGCAGCACCAGCACCTTGATCGATCCCGGAAGCGCTTTTGCCGAACGCCGCTCCAGCTCGGCACTCCCGAGCATCAGGGCTTCCCCGGCGTCCTCCACCCTGCCCTCACGGATCAGCCGCTCGAGAAGGTCGGGCCTGACCGGCATGGCGGACGCCGCTGCCGCCGCCACCAGGGCCAGGACAATCGCAATTGTCGCTGATCTCATCGTCAATTTCCGTTTCTGTTCCCCGCGCCGCGCGCCCTGAGAGCGAGCACCTTCTGCCTTAACTCCGAGGCCTGCGGCATATAACGGAGCAATTGCTCATAGTATGCGAGCGCCTCGGACTCCCTTCCCATGCTCTCCAGGGCCGATGCGGCCGCATAGAGCGCATCAACATTGGCAGGGTCGACGCTGAGCACCCGCTCGGCCTGCGACAGTGCCTTATCCGGGCGGCCCAGGCTCACATAGGATCTGGCTATGCCGGCCTGAACCCCAATATCATCTTTACAAAGAAACCCGGCACGTGAGAAGGCTCTTTCTGCCTCCTCGCGCCTGCCCAGATTGACCAGGGACAGACCCAGGTTATAGGCCGCGAGTCCGAGATCAGGATCGGCCTTGAGCGCCTCGCTGAACAGGGCCGCCGCCTGCTCATAGTCTCCCGCCCCGGCCATCGCCACACCCAGTGTCAGGTTGGCGAACGGCGCGTAGCCCGGTCCGAGGGCAACCGCCCGGTCCATCATCTCTTTGGATTCACCGAGCATGCCCTGAGTCGCATAGACCTTGCCCAGATAGAAGTAGGACCGCGCGTTTGACGGATCGGCCTGGATCGCTTCATTGTAGACCTCAATCGCCTGATCGAACTGCTCCGCCTTGGCGTAGAGGGCCGCCTCATTGATGAGGAAATGAGACTTCCACTTCTCCTCATG
>JASFOL010000056.1:0-6746 GCA_050116545.1 bacterium
CTTCCCAAGGATGAGTGCTGCCCCGACTGCAATGACTGAGTGACCGATTCCTGAGTGACCTTCGCCGGGCAGAAAATGGCCGGATCCCAATCCAAAATCAGAGCATTCGTGAACGCCCCGGTCTATCTGGGCCGGGGCGAGACCATAGCTAATGGCTTCGTGGTCTTCCGGGGAGACAGGATAGAAGAGGTCGGACCCTCATCGGCCTTAGTCAGGCGCCCCGGTATGGACATAATCGACCTCAAGGGGAAGCTCCTGCTTCCGGGGCTCATCGACTGCCACATGCACCTGGTGTCCTATTCGGTGGCCCTCAACGGCCTGGATCTGGCAGGCACCCGTAGCCTCGAAGAGGGCCTGGAGATGGTGAGATCCAGGCTGGCCGGAATGCCCGATGGGGAGAGGCTAAGCGGCAGAGGCTGGGACAAGCAACACTGGCGCCTGGAGGGTTTTCCGAACCGATCGATGCTTGATTCCATCGCGCCCGATAATCCCGTGGTCTTGAACAGCAGGGACGGCCACTCGGTCTGGGTGAATAGCCTGGTCGTGGAGAAGTACGGACTCAAGAAGCTGGTCGGACGGGTGGAAGGCGGGGAAATAGAGGTGGATGCTGACGGCCGTCCCACGGGAATCCTGAAGGAAAACGCGATCAGCCTGGTGGCGCGGCACCCCGGCGGGAAGGAGCTGGCCCGGACCGCCAGGATGATCGGGGCGGGATGCCGCCAGCTGGCCACTCTGGGCCTCACCGGCGTGCACAGCGTAGTCGATGCTGACGATGCCCGGGTGCTCGACGCCGCAAGGGACCTGAATGCTGAGTCGGCGACCAACGCCGCCGCCGGCGCGGGTGGTCTCGCGCTCAACCTGGTCCGGATGAGGGAAATCCACAGCCTGGAGGATCTGGAGCCGCTCGAACCGGAAACGGGCACGCCCTTCATCAAGATATTCGCGGATGGAGCCCTGGGCTCGCAGTCTGCGGCCATGCTGGAGCCCTATTGCGGCCATCCCGAGAACACGGGCATCGTGGCCACATCGCGCCAGGATCTCGAGAAGATGGTATTCCGCTCAATGGAGAAAGGCTTCTCGCTGGCAGTTCATGCAATAGGAGACAGGGCCAACAGGGATGTGCTTGATGTCTATGAGGCTGCACGGCGCCACCGGCCTGAGAGCAAGGCCCTCCTGAGGCTGGAGCATGCCCAGATCCTGGCGGACGACGACATACCCAGATTTGGCGCCCTCGGGGTCATCGCATCCATGCAGCCCATTCACCTGGTGGGGGACATGGATGTCGCCGACCGCTACTGGGGTGATAGAAGCCGGAATGCCTATGCTTTCCGGGGTATCTCCGGGGCCGGCGGCACCCTGGCCTTCGGTTCTGATGCCCCCATCGAGAGCCCGGATCCCCTGAAGGGAATCCACGCGGCCGTCACCCGCCGGGACCCGGCAAGGCCCGACCATCCCGCCTGGTATCCGGATCAATGCCTGACCGTGGCCGAGGTCCTGGACGCCTATACGCTCGATGCCGCCAGGGCCGGCGGAGAAGGCGGCCTGGCAGGCGCCATCCGGCCGGGTTTCAGGGCCGATTTCACGGTGCTCGATACCAATATCCTCGCCATCCACGAGCCCGATGCCATCCTCCGGACTCGCGTCGCGATGACCGTGGTCGGGGGCTCAACAATCTTCCCCTTATGACCGCATTTGACGACCATCCCCGATGACCGTTTCTGATTTCAACTCTTGACACTCGTGTCCTTAAATCTGGCACGCCCCATGCAAACTCTTAACCTCCGGATACGCAATTGACCTGTGTGGCAAGCCAGAGGCGCTTCGCCTCGAGGTCAGCTGCATTTTGAGAGGGAAGGGGTGTAGCGAAGTGGCAAAAAGCAACGGTACATGGCGTGGATCCTGCGGGATAGCTCGGCTGTGTAAAGTCGTTGTGGCCATTGGTCTTATTCTGGCCTCAGGGGTCTCGGCAGGTACCTATACAACCGACCTCAGCTTCTCTCAAGATGATTTGCGGTTTTCCAGCTTGAAGGGATACGATGTAGTCGCTCTTTGTGGAGCGAGGTGGTCAATTCGCCCAGGCAAACCCCGTCTACCGCAGGTTCCGGTGAGAATAGCATTGCCCGCCGGCTGCGAGGTTGCCGACTTCGCGCTGGTGGCGAAAGACAGCATGGAACTTACGGGCGACTACTTCGTATTGCCTTCACAGCCTCCTCAGAGCCTGTCGCCAGACCGACCTGTTGACTTCGTGGAACCGTTGGCATCGGTCTACACGTCGGATGAACTGTATCCGGAAACTGCGGGTGAGTTGGTCGGCTGGGGCAGGCTCGGGGGAGTGACTGTCTGCGACATACGCGTCTATCCCCTCAGATACCGCCCGGCCGATAGGAAACTGGTCTTCTACACCGGATTCTCCCTGAGTGTCGAGTATCAATGGCCGCTTCAGGTCGGCGATGAGGACATGATCAGGGCCAAGCCGGACATGGTAGGCAGCCTGATGTCAGGGAAGCCCGGAGACTGGAAGGCATCCCAGAAGCAGGCTCCTGCCGGGGCGCCGATGAGGCTTTCCGGCGAAACCGCCTCTTACCTTATCATAACTCAGGACAGCCTGGCGGCGGCTTTCGAGCCCCTGAGGGACTGGAAGACGCGCAAGGGGCTTGAGGCCCGCATCGTGACGGTCGAGACCATCAACTTCCAGTACTCGGGAATCGACCTTCAGGAGCGCATCAGAAACTGCATCAAAGACTACTACTCTAATTCAGGAACGGATTGGGTCCTGCTTGGCGGAGACACTCAAGTCATCCCCGACCGCAAGGCATATGTTCCGCTCTCAGACAAGCCATACTTGCCTTGTGACCTGTACTACTCCGACCTTGACGGTACCTGGAATGCCGACGGCGATCTCTACTACGGAGAGGTCCCGTCCGACGACATCAATCTGTATGCCGATGTCTTCGTCGGCAGGGCCCCAATCTCAAACTCCGCGGAGGCGGATCTCTTCGTGACCAAGGTGCTGACGTATGAAGGCGTCTACGACCTGCCCACTGACTATCTCGAGAACGCGCTCTTCGCGGGCGAAGTGCTCTGGGGAGACCCCGCCGACCCCGAGGATCCAGACTATACCGATGGCGGGGTGGCCAAGAACCTGGTCGATTCACTTTCGGTGCCGCCGGCCTTCTCGGTGCAGAAACTCTATGAGTCGAGAGGCAATCTCAACCTGGCTAACGTAATGAGTTCACTCAATCAGGGTGTCAACCTCATCAATGTCCTGAGTCACGGATATTACACCTCGATGTCGCTTGCGGATGAAGCCCTGACCAATGCCAATGTGGAGTCCATCCTCAACGGTCCCCGGTATGGCCTGATGTACGGCCTGAACTGCCAGTCAGGAGGCTTCGACCAGAACGATTGCCTTGGCGAGGCCTGGGTGCTTGCCAAGGGTGGCGGCGGATTCTTCATCGGGAATTCCCGTTATGGCTGGAACACCCCGTCGTTCCCCGGGGAAGGCCCGAGCGATTACTATGACCAGGCCTTCTTCGAGTCCATCTTCACGATGGGTTTCACCCAGCTGGGAAAGGCCCACGCCGACGCCAAGCACGAATATGTGGGCGAGTCCCGGAGCGATCTCTACATGCTCTATGTGATGTATGGTCTCAACCTGCTGGGCGATCCGGAGATGAGCATCTGGACCTCCCGGCCCGATACGATGCTTGCCGACTTCAACTCCGAGGCCGAGCTCGGTCCCCAAACCTTCAGCGTCACTGTCACATCAGGCGGCGGCCCGGTCTCGGGGGCGACTGTCTGCCTCTACAGGGAAGACGATGTATATTGCGTCGAGGAAACCGGTGGGGATGGTGTGGCGAATCTCTTCATCGCCCCGGAAAGTGTGGGGTCCGTCTATGTCACCGTGACCGATGCCGGCCACCTTCCCGTGCTCGACACACTGACGGTGGTCGAGAGCGGCCCTGTTGGCGCGCCTCAGAACGTCAGGGCCGAGGAAGACTGGCCCAGCGTGGAGCTCGTCTGGTCCGGGCTGGACATGGAGGATCTCCTCAGCTACAAGATCTACCGCAATACCGTGATGGTGCCGGAAAGCCTTGCCACCGTGTCCGCCGAGGACACGAGTTTCATCGACTTCGACGTCGAAGAAGCCGTCACCTACTACTACTGGGTATCCGGCCTCGACTCGGCCTATCAGGAGAGTGAACTCTCGGATGCCTGCTCGCTTTTCGTCGAGGGTATGACCGGAATTCCATCGGAGCCGGGGGAGAGCCCGCCGGTGCTTGTCAAGCCGAACCCGTTTACGGGCATGGTCTCCTTTGTCGTAAATGGAAACCCGGACTCCGAGGTCAGGATCGACGTTTTCGATGTGCGCGGAAGATGGCAGACCGGCGTGCCCGTCACATGGCGTGAAGCTGGCGGCTGGGGTGGAAGCTGGCAAGCCCGGGCAGATTCAGGCGAAAAACTGCCGCCCGGCATCTACATGGTCACCTTCTCGGTCGACAAAGAGAAGTTCACCAGAAAAGTCATCCTGCTCCGATAACCAGGGGGACGCCCCCAAAACAAGAACCCACCGCGTTTCAAACCTGAATTTCAAATTTGGGGTCAGGTACGGATTCTTGAATTCAAGAATCCGTACCTGACCCCATTCTTGAATTTCCATTCTAGCGTCTAGTTCACTTTGAGGATCTTGCGGGTCTGGAGCGAGCCCTCGGTCTCGAAGCGGAGGAAGTAGATACCCGGAGAGACCGCCTCTCCGGCCGCCGAGCGGCCGCTCCAGCTCAGATTGTGAACGCCCGACTCCAGATAATCGTCGGCTACCGTGCTCACGTGGCGGCCTTCAACCGTGTAGACTCCCAGTTTCACCCTCTGCCTTGCGGGGACAAAGAAGGAGATCCGGATATCGCCCGCGAAAGGATTGGGAGCGGTGGAGACTATCTGAGGTTTAAGATCGATCCCTGACCCGGCCTCCCTGGCCCTGACGAACTCCCCGGTGCCCGCCACCAGCATGAAATCGCGCCGCCCGCTCAGCCTGAAGGGATAGGGCATATCCGCGCGACCCAGCTTCAATCCGGATTCAAGGTCATATACAAAGAGGTCCCAGCCGGCGGGCAGATCCATCGTGGACTCGGCCGCAAGGCTGGCCGGCGTCTCGCCGGAGGACTCCGCCGTGAGGTTCCAGGCGCAGCCCTCGGCCGTACCTCTTTTCATGTCGCTCATGTACTTGCCGGCGCGCCGCCCCCAATCCGGCCTGTCGAACACAAGCCGCAGGTATTCCCCGATGGGGGGTGGCTCGCGATGGTCCATCGCATCCCAGCCGTCCCGCGCCTCCGGACTCATACCTGCGAGTACCGTCCCCTTCAGGGTCTCGCGTGAAGAGATGCTCAGCTCGATCAGGTTGTCCACCGGGCTTCCGGCATAGGGCGCTCCTGCGAGCAAGGCCGCCTGAATGTCCGGATAGAGGAGCGCCTCCACCGGCTGGGTGCTGCCATTGTAGATCCAGTAGCCCAGCCAGGGCTCAAGGGAGGATTGATGCCCCTGATAGATGCCGTCAAAGGCCACCAGGTTGTCTTCCACATATATCGTGTCAGCGCCCACAATGTGTTCTTCATCGAGATCATAGGTCTCTCCGTTGAAACGGATCAGGGTGGAGAGCCAGTCTGTGCTGAATCCGAACGGGGTCGCAATCTGGTTCCAACCCATGTCGAGCGGTATGGCATAGGGTTTCCGTATATCAACCGAGACGCCGCTGAAGTCGAACCGGGTCTTGCTCTTGGAGATCAGCCAGAAGCCCCTGCCCGGCGCGAAACCCTCGACCTGCGGGTACTCATCATAGCAGTCCACCTCGCAGCCGTCCGCGGGGTTCCAGCGTCCCAGCCTCCAGGAAGTCCTGGAGTGACTCCCCAGGTCATCGACCAGGATATCGTCAATGCCTCCGTCGGGGGCGCCGGGAAGAGATATCATGCGATACTCGCTGCCCTGCATCTCAACGGTCGAGAGCAGATCCTCGAAATCCACGAGCACGCCTATCAAGGTGTCCGGGGCTCCGGCCGGATGGCGCGAGACATTCTGGGCCCTGTCCCTGGCCTCTATATAGTAGACTATCCCCTTTTCGGTCACCGCGGATGGAGGGATGGAGCCCGTGTAGAGGCCATCACCACCATCTACCATAGCCTTCTGCCTGAACGTCGAAATACCGCCCTCGCGGTAGAAGAGGGTCACGCTCTCCACACCGGTCCGGTCATCGCCCACGGTCGCCTCCAGGTCCAGGGCCACACGCGCCTCGGCATTCGGACCTTCCTCATGGAGGATCAGCGGGGGAGTGACATCGAGAAGCATCATCACTAGTCCCGATGCGAGATCGAAGTTGGTGTTACCGGACATCCCGACGGGCGAGGTCTGTCCGAGCGTGAAGGCCAGGCTGTGGCCGCCGCCGGAGCTCGCGCCCCCGCCTTCGGCCGTGCCCGCGGTGCGCAGCGTGTATTCCGCCGACGCCGCGCCGGCAAAGGCCAGCGATAGGATCAGAGTTGTGAGGCCGACAATGAGTGTCGTCGGTTTCCCTCGCATATCAACTACCTCATCTTGGACACAAATGCGCTTGAATCATAAGGGTAGTAGATCGCCGTTACCGATATGTCCGATAGGTTATTGTCAGCTCCCGAATCCACGGGGAGAATCATCTCGGTCATGAAATAGACCTTGTGTTCACCTGCCAGAACCGGCCGCACCACGCTTCCAGCCACTGGGCT
>JASFOL010000057.1:0-6739 GCA_050116545.1 bacterium
AGAGGGTATGCATGTCACCAGCTGCGACCGTATCCCCGATCTTCCTCCCGCGGACGATCCCGCCCCCGAGTTCAGACCCATAAGAGATATCCGGACCGATGTCCTGATCCTGGGCGGCGGCCCGGCAGGGATAACCGCGGCACTGGAACTGGCAGCCCATGATGTGAATGTCCTGATCGTTGATGACAAGCATCGCCTCGGCGGGAAACTGGTGCTGCAGACGCATTCGTTCTTTGGAACGGTGGCCGACTGCTATGCCGGAACGCGTGGGACCGATATAGCGGTCAACCTCGCCGGCGAGGTCGAGCGGTGTCCCACCGTAGAGGTGATGCTCAATGCCACCGCCGTGGCCTGCTATGAGGACAGGAAGATCGGAGTTGTGCAGGGCGGCGAGTACTTTCTGATAAGCCCCGGGGTGCTGCTGGTGGCCACGGGCGCAAGGGAGAAGGCGCTGGCCTTTCCCGGCTGTGATCTTCCGGGCGTCTATGGTGCGGGAGCGTTCCAGACGCTGGTCAACCGCGACCTTGTGAGGCCATCGGAAAAGCTCTTCGTTGTGGGCGGCGGCAATGTCGGCCTGATAGCCGCATATCATGCCATCCAGGCCGGAATCGGAGTGGTGGGCCTGGTCGAGGCGATGCCCGAGGTGGGCGGCTACAAGGTCCACCAGGACAAGATCAAGCGCCTGGGCGTGCCGGTCATGACCTCGCACACGGTCAAGCATGTGCGTGGTTCGGGCGGGGTTGAGTCCGTGACCGTAGTCGAGGTCGATGCCGGATTCAGGGAGATCACGGGCAGCGAGAAGACCTTCGAGGCCGACACGCTTCTTGTGGCCGTGGGTCTCAATCCCGTGGACGAGCTCTATGAGCAGGCCAGGAGCATGGGAATGCAGGTCCACTCGGCGGGCGACGCCCTCGAGATAGCCGAGGCGTCGGCGGCCATCTTCTCCGGCAGGATCGCCGGAAGGGAGATCGCCCTGGCGCTGGGCAAGGAGACTGTTATCCCCGAGGAGTGGCGCAGCCGCTGGGAGGTCTTGAAGAGCAAACCGGGCAAGACATATGCCTTCAAAACCTCTGTAGCGGAGTCCGGACTCTTTCCGGTGATACGCTGCGTGCAGGAGATCCCGTGCGATCCCTGCATTCATATATGTCCCAAGAATATCATCGCGATGAAGGGTGACCCCGTCTTCGGGCTTCCCGAGGTGACCAGGGATGAATGCACCGGCTGCACGCTCTGCGTGGCCGAATGCCCGGGCCTGGCCATCACACTGGTCGACCTTCGCGACGGCGGCGGTGACGCCCTGGTCACGGTGCCTTTCGAGCTCCTCAGCGGAGATGTCGCCGAGGGAGATGAGGTCGACGCCGTGGACCTGGAGGGAGATATTGTCTGCCGCGGCCGCGTGGAAAAGGTTGCCCGGCGGGTGAGATATGACAGGACCATCCTGGTCACGCTCAGCGTGCCGGCCGGGAAGGCCACAGCCGTGGCCGGTTTTCGCGTCCAGCCGGAGGAGCTCACGCGGCAGGTGGAAAGTCCGGTTGGGGAAGGCCCCGCAGCCGGCGAAACCGGGTTACCTGCTGATGACGAAACCATAATCTGCCGATGCGAGCGCGTGACGGCCGGCGAGATAAGAAAGATGATCCGGCAGGGAGTGAGGGATCTCAATCAACTCAAAGTGCTTCGCTGCGGAATGGGCGCGTGCGGAGGTAAGACATGCCAGTCGCTGATCCTCAACCTGTTCCGGGAGGAAGGCGTGGATCTCTGTGACGTGGTTCCTTTCAGCCGGCGGCCGCTGGTGGCGGAGGTCAACCTGGGCATGCTCGCCGGAGAACCTGCCGGGGAATCTGCCGGAGCCGCAGCGATCGGGCCAGCCGAAGATGTCGCGGGTGGACCGGATGGGAATGTCACAGGTGGACCTGCCGAAGATGCTGCGGCAGGTAAGGCCGGGGAGTAGCATGCAGAACTACGACGTGGTGATAGTGGGAGCGGGAAGCGTGGGGCTTCCCACAGCATGTTTCCTGGCCCGCGAGAAGGTCAAGGTGCTGGTGATAGATGACCGGCCGTCTCATGGACAGGGCCAGAACAAGACCGCGATCGGAGGCGTCCGGGCCACGCATTCGGATCCGGCCAAGATCCAGACCTGCAAGCTCAGCCTCGAAGTCTTCGGAACCTGGCAGGACCGCTACGGCGATGACATGCACTTTCAGCGCGGAGGATACTGCTTTCCCGTGTACGAGGAAGAACACGAGAAGGCGCTGAAGGACCTTCTTGTCATCCAGAAACAGCACGGGCTCAATATCGACTGGGTGGATGAGGCCGGGATCAGGCATATGCTCCCCGGCATAAACCCCGAAGGTCTGATCGGCGGAACTTTCTCGCCGGAGGACGGAAATCTCTCCCCGATCCTCGCGGCCAGGGCCTTCTTCAGGCAGGCATGTGAGTTCGGCGTGAAGTTCAGGTTCGGCGAGACCGTGACCGGCATAGAACACGGGGGTGGCGGGGTCAGGGTCAAGACCGGCAAGGCCGCCTACTCTTGCGGCAAGATGATCAATGCCGCGGGGGCCCGGGCGCGCGAGATAGGAGATATGATGGGAGTGGACCTTCCCATCGCCCCCGACTCACACGAGGGGGGCGTGACCGAACCCGTTGAGCCCTTCTTCAAGCCGCTGGTGGTGGATATCCGGGAGTTCCCCGGCTCCAAGAACGTCTACTTCTACCAGGAACAACTGGGACATCTGGTATTCTGCCTGACGCCGGAGCCCATAATACCGGGGACAAGCCGGAAGTCGACATCGGCCTTCCTGCCCCTGGTGGCGAGACGGATGATGAATCTCTTCCCGAGGCTGCGCAACCTGCGGGTGCGCCGTATCTGGCGGGGCCTCTATCCCATGACGCCTGACGGCGTGCCCATCGTCGACAGCCTGGAAGACAGGGACGGACTCTATGTTGCCGCCGGGTTCTGCGGCCAGGGCCTGATGCTGGGCCCCGGGATCGCGCTGAATCTTGTGAGCCTGATCACAACCGGGAAGCCGCTGCTTCCGGAGGAGATCTTCAAGAGCTACAGCCTCAACCGGGATTTCAACAGGGCTTCGGAGACCCTGAAGTAGATTGGGCAAGTCGTCCTGACATCACTTCCGGATATCTCTGGCTAAAACAGGCTTGCTCCGGGGTCCGGATCAGAGGGCAATGGGAAGGAGCACCGGCATGATAGACTCATCGACCATGGCGGCGATACTGGATAGCCTCAAAGACCCGGTCATGTTCGTGGACACCGCGCATGTAATTCGCTATATGAACAAGGCCGCCATTGCTCACTTCGATGAGGGCAAGGCCCTTCTGGGCACATCGCTTCTGGACTGCCACAATGAACGCTCAAGCGAGATCATCGTGGAGACCCTTGCGGCCATGCGCCAGGGCGAGGACGAGCGGCTGATCACCGACAATGAGAGGCACCGCATATACATGCGCGCCGTGCGGGACGCCGCGGGGGAGGTCGCCGGCTACTATGAGCGATATGCCCCGCCCGGATAGCAAGCTCTGTCCCAAAATAATCCTCGAAGGGACCAGGCTTACCCATAAGACCGACATCGCCTTCGCGCTCAATGAGCATCCGAGGATTGTCGGGCCCCGGAAGTACAGGTATCACTCGCCCGTGATTTCGGCCGAGTGGTGCGGATTCACCAATGAGCCCTGGGGTAAGGGACTTATCAACTTCGGTCCGGACGAGGAATCACTTGCCCTCGAGACCTACCGGACCTGGATGCGCCTGTTTGAGCTGCTGCGGTTCTATTCCTGGATAATAGACAGATTCCACCTCTCCACCCGGCTCTACCAGCGCAATGCACACGGCAGGGACTATGACTTCGGCTGGCTGGAAGAGCGCCTGAAGGCCCTGGGCTTTCACCTTGTTCTCTGTACGCGCGAGCCCGGGACTTTCGAGTCTGCGCTGCGCCAACGCCTCCTTGTTTCCGGAAAACCCTCACAGTACGGCGGCGTGGAGGCCTTTGCGAGAGAACAGGAGCAGTACAGGCTTCTGGCCGCGGAATCCGCCCTGCCGGTGATGGAACTGGATGTCTCAGACGGGGACGTCGGCGCGGCTGCCGATAGGATAGCCGACTGGATGACCGAGACGGGAGGGCTCTGGGCGGGCACTTGACGGGCTTGACTTTCATGCCGGGCATGGTATCTTTTAGGTGAAAAGCATGTGCGGGTCGCTTCTGTATTTGGGGTCTGATCTATATCCCTCACCGGACTCCGGGCCATCAACGATACTGGCCGCAGACATGGAGACATAATGGCTGGCGAGAATCGCAAGACCAAAGAAGAGCTGGTCGAAGAACTTGCGGAAAGCCGGGCCAACTACAGTCTTGCGATGGACGCGATGCTCGATGGGATTCATGTGGTGGACCGGGACCTTCGTTTCCTCCTTGTCAACAAACCGCTCATTGAGTGGACCCGGGGGTTCGGTATCTCGGCCGATCTCATCGGAAGGACCCTTCGCGAGGTCTTCCCTTTTCTTCCTGACAGGGTGTGGGAGGAATACCGGCAGGTGTTTAACACCGGAAAACTGCTGGCGACCGTTGAGATGACAATGGTCGACGGCCGTGAAGTCTTCACTAAAACCAGCAAGGTCCCGATCACGGAGGGCCGCAAGGTCACCAGGGTAATGACCATACTTCATGATGTGACCGAGCAGCGACGCATAGAGCATGCCCTGCGCGAGAGCGAAGAGAAGTTCAGGACTCTGGCGGAGGAATCGCCAAACATGATTTTCATCATGGTCGGGGAAAGGGTGGTGTACACCAACCAGCGGAGCCTCGAGGTATTAGGCTACAGCAGGGAGGAATTCTACTCTCCGAAAATGAACACCATGATGCTGATAGCTCCTGAGTATCTCGAGAAAACCTCCCGGGCATTCGCCAGGTACCTGGAGGGGCAGGAGGTAGAGGCATTCGAGTATGCGCTTATCACCAGAAGCGGGAAGCGCATTCCTGCCATCATCGCGACACGTCTGATCGACTATGAAGGGAAGAGGGCCCTGATGGGGGTGATCACGGACATATCTGCACGAAAAGCCGCCGAGGAGGCGCTGCGGACAAGCGAAGAGAAGTACCGCACTTTCGTGGAGAACTTCCAGGGCATTGCCTATCGCGGCGCCCTGGACGGCACTCCGATGTTCTTCGAGGGTGATGTGATGAGGATAACCGGATACAGCGAAGGGGAATTCCTGGCGGGCGAACCCAAGTGGGAGGACATCATTCACAGGGACGACCGCGCCAGGGCCACGAAGCGATTTGTCCTGGACAGCGCCACCGGCGGAGAGTCAGGTCTGGAAAAGGAATACAGAATCGTCAGAAAGGACGGGACGGTCCTGTGGGTTCATCAGTCGGTGAGGCCGGTCAGGGACGAGGCTGGCACCCCGATATTCATCCAGGGGGCCGTATATGACATAACCGCCCGGAAGCGCGCCGAGGAGGGAAGGGAACGCGAGCGGAAGGCGTTCAGGGTGATCGCGGATTCCGCCGTTTTGGATGAAGACGCTTCCGGTGTTTGCGGGCGTGTGCTTCCCGAGCTGGCGCGTCTGATAGGCTTCTCCTACGGCACGATAAGGCTCTATGATCCCGAACGGCAGGTGCTCCGCCTGGCCGCGTCGGTCGGTATGGACGAAGATTTCGTGAAGTCCAGCATTGTGGACCAGCCCATAGAGAGCCCCTGCCATGTCGCGGCGCATGTCGCCCGGACCATGCTCCCGATCTTCGCTCCAGATGTCACGGTCGGTACAACTCTGATGGCTTTCAAAGAACGCATCGAAGAAATGAATGTGCGGTCATTGGTCTCCTGGCCCCTCGCCACCGCCAACCACGATCTCCTCGGGGTGCTGCACCTGTGGCACGACGAGCCGAGAGAGATACCCGAGGACGACCGGGGCTTCTTCGAGACGGTGGCGGGGATGCTCTGCGTGGTGCTTGACCGGAAACGCACCCAGCAGGCCCTGGAGAGAAGTGAGGCAAGGTATCGCAGAAGGTTCGAGGCTTCTTCGGTACCGCAATGGGAGGAAGACCTTTCAGGCGCAAGGGAGTGCTTCGATAACCTGCAGGCATCGGGCATCAGTGATTTCGGTTTGTTCTTCAGTGAAAACCCGGAGAAGCTGAAGGAGTGTATTATGAAATCACGGATCCTTGAGGTCAACAGGGCCGCACTGGAGTTGTTTGGAGCAACTGACCTCGAAGAGTTTGAGCGCCTGAGAATCCGGAATTTGACCAGTGTGAGTCGTGATGCCTACATCGGCTGGATCAGCGCGGTGTTGGCCGGAGATATGGACCGGGAGATTGAAGTGGAGTTTAACACCATGACCGGGGAAACAAGGCCCGTGCTCATGAGAGTGTCAACCGTCCCCGGTTACGAACAATCGCTGGCGAGAATCATGGTCTCGATGCAGCTCAGAGACAGGCCCGGCAAGTGACAACGCTCAGCTCACGAATCTAATCCCTGCCTCCCGGGCCTGCTTCAACAGATCGTCCCGCTTGAGAGCGTCATCCGGTCCATCCAGTCCGGTTGCTATCATCTCCCCCGAATAGTCAAAGCCCGTGACATTGAGAAAAGCCTTGATGATGCTGATTGTCGGCCGGTACATGGAGGGCCTGGCTTCGGTTGCTCCTGTTATGATCGCGAACGCTCTGTGCCGCGCGCGGCGTTCGGCGCTGTCGGGATCGAAGGTCTTCAAGACGGCACCGCGGGCCCAGAC
>JASFOL010000058.1:0-6663 GCA_050116545.1 bacterium
CAAGCGGGATGGAGATCTGGTTCGATGATCTGAGGCTGACTGATGTCAGGAGGGATGCAGGTCTCGCCAAGCGGATCTCGGTGGCCGCGTCCTTCTCGGACCTGTTCACGATAACCGCGGACTATGAGAACACCGACAGCGAGTTCCAGACTGTGTCAACCAAGAGGACGGGAAGCGACGACACACGCTACTCGCTGAACTTCAACACCGCCCTGGAGCGATGGCTTCCGCTTGCGGGTATTGCCGCTCCCTTCTCGATGAGGTTCTCGAAGAGCAATTCGCTGCCCACGCTCGAGAGCAAGTCGGACATCGCCCTTCTGCCGGAACAGCGCAAGGCCTGGGAACGGACATCGGACGACAACTTCTACAGGCTGACGCTTGCCAAGAAGATGAAGTCCAAGAATCCTTTTCTGCGCATTACCACGGATGCTCTCTCCGGCGGCGTCTCTTACTCGCGAAAGCGCGGCGACTCGCCGGAGCTTGCTGACACGACCTATGGATATTCCGCCGACATCGCTTACAACTTCTCTCCCTGGTGGGGCAACAGCATCGGCATCTTCCGGGGGTACCGGGTGGCGTTCATGCCAAGCAATATAAGCGGAAATGTGACCGGCTCCGCGAAGGACACCAAGAGATTCGACAAGCGCCAGGGAGTGGTCAAGGAGGACAGGTATGCCAGGTCCATCAGGGGCAATATCGGAATCACAGCCAAGCCCATTAGCGGTCCCGCCCTCGACACCGACTACAATCTCAAAATCTTCAGGGACCTGGACACCAACAAGAACGTGCCCTTCATAAACAGTGTGGGGTGGGGCAAGGAGCTTAAGCGCAATCAGAGAATCGGCATGAGGATCAGGCCCACCATCGGCGGGTGGATGAAGCCCACCTTGAGCTATGATGTCAATTACGATGAGAACGGCGAACCCTCCGTACGCTCAGCCGACGACCCGGCTTCGGTCAGGCGGGCTTCGGTGTCGGCCAGGTCGACGATCGACTTTGTCCTGATTCCGGCTTCGGCGTTCTCGATTCCAAGGACCGGCACGGTCGACTCCATCGGCCCTCCGATTTACAAAAGAGTGGTTTCCAAGATTCCCGACATCACCCTGAGCTATGTCTATGACCGGAGTTCCAAGTACCAGAAGGTGCTCGCCAGGCCGGATCTCAAGTTCCAGCTGGGCATCGACACCAAGCTGCCGGATGATCTCCTTTACGCCGGTGTAACCGGCAGCGGTCAGCAGACCGATGAGCATATCCTGACCAGGGGCTTCAATGCCTCATCGGACTTCCAGCCGGTGCCGAGCCTCTCATTGGAGGCGAGATACAAGATGGACAAGTCAGCCAGGACATATGCGGGCGCCACCAGTTTCAACTCCACACAGGTGTGGCCTGATATCTCAGGCAATGTCTCATCGCTGTGGTACCTGAACGTATTCGGGGGCGCTTTGAAGAGCACGTCCTTCGCCTTCGGCTACAGGGGTACGGAGACCGAGAGGGGAACGGGCACGTCGACGGTCACCAATCGCGTCAACCGGACGGAGTGGCTTCCTCTTCTGGGCTGGGACGCCACCTGGAGCAATGGCGTGAGGACCACCATGAACTTCAGGCGTTCTAGCACCGAGACCCGGGACTTCAAGGGCAGCGGTACCTTGAAGACCTCATTGACCAATGCTATCAGTCTCTCGATCAGCCATTCCTTCAGCGCCCCGCAGGGAATGTACATACCTCTGGCCGGGAGAACCTTCAAGTTCAAGAGCAACCTCACCCTCAACCTGGATTTCAACTACGAGACCAGGCTTGACAAAACCCCCAGCGCGGGTGACAGGGTGGACACCAATAGCAGCAAGTTCAGCATCGTGCCCCGCGCCAGCTACAGCTTCAGCAAGAGCATCACCGGTTCGGCAAATGCCAGATTCGAGCAGCAGAGCGACCGCAAGCTTGGGCAGACCTGGAGGACTATCGGCCTAAGTGCCTCTGTTCTCATACGTTTCTAGAGTTTTCGCTTGCTTTTGATCCCCTTCTGTTGTAAATTCTCACATGAGTGGGCAAGGCCCACTCTTGTACTATTATGTCGTGAGGGGGCTTTCGATTGCGCAGGAACCAGGTCCTCGAGGAGGTTGAGGCGGTGGTTTCGCCTGTATTGGCGAACCTCGGCTATGACCTCGTGGAGCTGAGCCTGGTGGTCTCCCATGGCAGGAGAACCCTCAGGGTGTTCATAGACAAACCGGGGGGCGTGAATCTGGAGGACTGTGCCATGGCCAGCAAGGCGGCGGGCCCGCTGCTGGATGAGCGCGCCGTTCTCCTGGGAAGGTATTTTCTCGAAGTCTCCTCGCCGGGGGCGGAACGGAAGCTCAGGAACCGTGAGGATTTCCGGCATTTCGTAGGCCGGAAGGCCCTGGTCAGGCTCAGAGAAGCCCGGGACGGGGTCCGTAAAATAGAGGGAATCATCGCGAGCTTCGATGATGATATGCTGAAGCTCAAGCCGGAGGATGGGGAAGAGATAGCAGTTCCTTTTGAGGCCATCTCCAGCGCCAGACTGTGTCTTTGAGAGAGGATTGGGATCATGGACATAAGCTTTGAGATTGTCCAAGCGCTCAAGTCGATAGCGAGGGCCAAAGAAGTTGATGAGAGCCTGATCATAGAGACCCTCCAGGCCGGGCTGATCAGCGCGGCGCGCAAGAAGTTTGGTCCGGAGAGCCGGATCACGGTTGATATCGACGAGGAACTTAGCAAGCTCACTGTCTACTGTACCAAGGATGTGGTGGAGGAGGTCGAGGACAAGCAGTTCCATATCACGCTAGAGGATGCCAGGGAAATCGATCCGGACGCGCAGCTTGGCAAGGAGCTAAAGTTCGAGATCCCGCTGGCCGCCTTCGGCAGAAACGCCATCCAGGCCATGAAGCAGGTGGTCACCCAGCGGGTCAGGGAGGCCGAGAGGGACCGGGTCTACCAGGAGTATGCCGAAAGGATCGGCGAGGTTGTGGGCGGAGGCGTCCAGCAGGTGGATCGCGGCAATCTGATAGTCAATCTCGGACGGACCGAGGCCTTGCTGCCACAGCGGGAGCAGATCCCCCGGGAGCAGTTCAGGCAGGGCAGCTCGATCCGCGCATATATAATCGATGTTACAAGGAGCAGCAAGGGTCCCCAGGTGATTCTCTCCAGGGCCCATCGGGATTTCTTGAAGGAGCTCTTCGCGATGGAGGTCCCGGAGATCAACGACGGGACCGTCGAGATCATGGGGGTCGCCAGAGAGCCGGGGGCGCGCTCCAAGATAGCCGTTCATTCCCATGATGACAAAGTGGATGCGGTCGGGGCATGCGTGGGAATGAAGGGATCGCGGGTTCAGACGGTGGTCCGGGAACTCAATGGCGAGCGCATCGACGTCGTGCTCTGGAGCGACGATATCATCACCTATGTGATCCGGTCGCTCAGTCCGGCCAAGGTGGTGCATGCCGAGATGGACGAGAAGGATGACAAGGTCACGGTGATCGTGGCAGACGATCAGCTCTCGCTGGCGATCGGAAAGGGAGGCCAGAACGCAAGGCTGGCGGCCAAGTTGACAAATCTCAAGATTGATCTCATAAATGAGTCCCAGTACGCGGAGCGGGTGGAGTTCCAGAAGATGGCCAGGTTCCCGGTGTCTGAGATCCCGGGAATAAGCGCGAAGTTGGTGGAGGAGATCGCCGGCGCCGGCTATAAGACGGCGGATGATCTGAGCCGGGCCAGCATCCTGGACCTTATGGAACTGGACGGCATCGGTGAGAAGACAGCCGAGAAAGTGATAGGCGCGGCCAAGGCCAAGATAGAGGATCTGAGGCAGGAGTTCCTGGCGGCCCGCCAGGAAGCCGAGGCCCGGGCCGAGGCGGAGCGACTGGCCGAAGAGGAAGCCCAGGCCGAGGCGGAAAGAGCGGCGCAGGAGGAGGAGGAGCTGGCCGAAGCCGAGGAACTCGATGAAGGTGAGGTTCCCGCCGAGGAGGAAGAGCCTGAGGCAGAGGAGTCCGGTGAGCCACCCGAGGATGAGGAAGAGGCTTCCAGGGTTGAGGCGGCGGATGATGAGACGGCCGAGGCCGGGGCCGACGAAACTGCCGAGGCGGAGGAAGAGGCTGTCGCCGAAGCGGCTAATGATGAGGACGCGCCGCCCGAAGACGAGACCGAGGCATCGGTTGATCAAGAGGAGAAGGCATGAGCCGTGGGCATATTCCCATTCGAACCTGCATGGGATGCCGGAAGCGCAGGCCCAAGCAGGAGCTGCTGAGGTTTGCGCCCGGTCCGGCGGGGCTCGAAGCCTGCACCCGGGGTGGACGCGGGCGGTATGTGTGCCGGGATGCTTCATGCCTCGCGAGAACTTTGAAACGCAAGGATATCGGGAGCCTCATAGGCGGACCTGTTGCTGATGAGAAACTGCGGGCCATGGTGAACGGCCTGCTCGGGGAGAACGCCCTTGACGACACCCACCCCGATCGTGGTATAGGTGAGAGACGCAGTGGAGGTGGTGTAGTTGGCTAGAAAGCGTGTGTATCAAGTTGCCAGGGAGTTCAATCTCTCGAGCGAGGCTCTGCTTGAGATGCTCAGGGGCATGAGCATTGAAGTCAAGAGTCATATGAGCGCCATCGACGATGAGACGGTCGTGGCCCTCCAGGGCAAGCTCAAGGAGGAGAAGGAGGCCGTCAAGAAAGAGGTCGAGCGCAAGAAGCAGATGGCCGAGGAACGCAAGGCCAAGGCCAGAGATCTCGCCAAGAAGGAAGAGCAAGCCAGGCGGGCAAAAACCGCGAAACCGGCGGCCGCGCCCACCAAGGCGGCCAAGACCGGCAAGCCGGCCAAGCAGCCGCCCAAGCGCAGGCCCGGCATGAGAAGGCGGGTGACTGATGAGAAGTCTGTCAAGGAAAGCGTCAGAAAGACGCTTGCGGATATAGGCGGAGCCAGGAAACCCAGGAGGCGGCGCCGGCGATCGAGAGGCGAAGAGGGAGAGGCAAGGGAGGAGTCCAACCGCATCCGCGTCACCGAGTTTGTTTCAGTGGGTGAGCTGGCCTCCGCGATGGGCTGCAAGCCGGCTGAGGTCGTCACATGCTGCATGCGGATGGGAGTGCTTGCGACGGTTAACCAGCGCCTTGACGCCGACACCATCGAGGCGGTCGCGGATGAGTTCGGTTTTGAGGTCGAGATGGTCAAGGAGTACGGCGCCGAGCTGGGTGAAGAGACCTCGGGGGAGGCCCTTCCCAGGCATCCCGTGGTGACCATCATGGGTCACGTCGACCACGGCAAGACATCGCTGCTTGACTATATTCGCCGAGCGAATGTGGTTGCGGGCGAGTCCGGAGGCATAACCCAGCACATCGGGGCCTATGAAGTAGAGACCGAGGGTGGCCGGGTGACTTTCCTTGATACCCCGGGCCATGAGGCTTTCACCGCGATGCGCGCCAGGGGGGCGCAGGCCACTGACATTGTCATTCTGGTGGCCGCCACCGATGACAGGGTAATGCCCCAGACCATAGAGGCGATCGACCATGCAAAGGCCGCAGAGGTCCCGATCATAGTCGCGCTGAACAAGATAGATCTTCCGGGTTCAAACATAGACAATGTCAAGCAGGATCTGGCCAAGCACAATCTGACCCCGGATGATTGGGGCGGCAATGTGCTGATGGTCCCAGTCTCAGCCAAGACAGGCGAGGGTGTGGACCACCTGCTGGAGGTGATCCTGCTGCAGGCCGAGGAACTCAAGCTGACCGCTCCGCGAACAGGAAACGCGACCGGGGTGGTGATCGAGTCGCGGGTGGAGCAGGGCCGCGGAATCGTGGTGACGGTGCTGACTCAGAAGGGCGAGCTCTCGGTAGGGGATCCCTTTGTCGCGGGCATCTGGAGCGGCAAGGTCCGGGCGATGTTCAATGAGCGCCGCAAGAACGTCGTGACCGCCCATCCCTCAGACCCTGTCGAGATCCTGGGATGTTCGGGCGTGCCCCAGGCGGGTGACTCATTCATGGCAACAGGCGATGAGCGGGAAGCCAAAGATGTTTCGCTGAAACGCCAGGTACTGCAGCGCGAGAGAAACCTGAGGCATGCGGGCCACATCAGTCTCCAGGACCTCTATGAGAGGATCCAGGCGGGTGAGGTCAAAGATCTCAAGATAATAACCAAGGGTGATGTCGATGGATCGGTGGAAGCCCTGAGCGATGTGCTGGTCAAGCTGAGCACCGATGAGGTGACCATCAAGATAATCCACCGCGGCGTCGGTCCCATAAACGAGGCCGATGTCTTTCTCGCCGCGGCGTCGGACGCCATTGTGATCGGCTTCCACGTGGGCATCCTCCCCAAGGCGCGGGAGCTGGCCAAGCGTGAAGAAGTCGATATCCGGAGCTATGACGTGATCTACGAGGTCACCAAGGACATGCAGGCCGCCATGGTGGGCCTGCTCGGGCCGGTGATCGAGGAGAAGCCTCTGGGCAGCGCCACGGTTCGCCAGGTATTCAGCGTGAGCAAAGTCGGAACGATAGCCGGTTGCTATGTGACCTCAGGGACGATCTTAAGAAACGCGTCGGCGCGAGTCGTCAGAGCCGGTGAATCGGTGTTCGAGGGCAAGATATCCTCTCTCAAGCGCTTCAAGGATGATGTGAAAGAGGTCAGCCAGGGTTATGAGTGCGGGATAGGCATCGAGGGTTTCTCTGAGTTTGT
>JASFOL010000059.1:0-6635 GCA_050116545.1 bacterium
GGCCGCGGGCAATCCATTCATCCTGAAGCCGGCCAGTGTGACTCCACTCTGCGATATCATGCTTGGAAAGATCATTGTCGAGGCGGGCTTTCCCGCCGGGGGCGTCAGCGTGCTCCCCGGTCCGGGCTCTTCGGTAGGGCTCCGGCTGGTGCGCGACCCGAGGCCCAGGATGGTCACCTTCACCGGCTCCGTGGAGGTGGGCAAGCAGATAGCCCGCGAGGCGGGGTATAAGAAGATCGGCATGGAACTGGGATCGAATTCGGGGATCATCGTCACCGAAACCGCCGATCTGGATTTCGCCTGCAGCCGGATCGTGATAGGGGCCTGTGCCCTGGCGGGCCAGGTCTGCATTTCGGTTCAGAGAGTGGTGGCGCATCGAAAGATATTCGATGAAGTGGTGGAACGTGTGACCCGGCTGGCCCGCGAGGTCAAGGCCGGTGACCAGCTGGATCCGGCCACGGACATGGGCCCGATGATCAGTGAAAAAGAGGCCTCGCGAGTGGAGGCCTGGGTTGCCGAGGCGGTGGAGGCGGGCGCCACCGTGAAGGCGGGCGGCGACAGGCATGGCACTCTCTTTCAGCCCACCGTGCTGACCGGCGTGCCTGAGGACGCGAAGCTCTGGCAGGAGGAGGCCTTCGGCCCGGTGGTCTCCATCAACCCGTACGATGACTTCGATGCGGCCCTTGACTCGATCAATGAGACGCGTTACGGCCTCCAGGCCGGAATCTTCACCGACTCGCTGGATGAGGCCTTTCAGGCCATCGAATCACTTGACGTGGGCGGCGTGATAGTAAATGATTTCCCAACGTACCGGGTCGACCAGATGCCCTATGGCGGAGTCAAGGACAGCGGCATCGGCAGGGAAGGCCTCAAGTACGCCATACAGGAGATGACTGAAGAGAAACTCATATGCTTCAATTTCTGGAGACCTGATTAGGGAGGGTTTAATGGAGATCATCGAACAACTCAAGGAAGTCGTCATCGCCGGCAGGCTGGGCGAGGCAAAGGGACTGGCGGAGAAGGCTATTGCGGACGGCATCGCGCCCGGGGACATTCTGGAGAAGGGCCTGATCGCCGGGATGGACCATGTGGGAGATCTGTTTAAGAAAAACGAGGTATATGTCCCCGAGGTGCTGCTTGCGGCCAAGAGCATGCAGCAGGCGATGGAGGTATTGAAGCCTCATCTGGTCAAGGGCGGGATCGAGCCCAGGGGCAAGGCGGTGGTCGGAACGGTGCGCGGTGATCTTCACGATATAGGCAAGAACCTGGTTGCGATGATGCTGGAAGGCGCGGGCTTCGAGATAATAGACCTGGGCAATGATGTTCCCGCCGAGCGTTTCGTCGAGGCCGCAGCCGAACACAATGCGGACGTTATAGGAATGTCAGCGCTTCTCACCACCACGATGCACGTGATGAAGGAGACGGTCGAGCTTGTGAAAGAGAAGGGTCTCTCCGGCAAGGTGATGACCATGGTGGGCGGAGCTCCTGTGACCAGAACCTTCGCGGATGAGATCGGCGCTGACGGCTATGGCGATGACGCCGCGACCGCAGTCGATCTCGCCAAGCAATTCGTAGGGGGCTAGGGTGTGAACATCCTCGAACTGGCAAGCCAGAGGCCCGTCCTCGGAGACGGGGGCATGGGAACCATGCTTCAGATGCATGGCCTTTCCTCAGGTGAGTGCCCGGAAGCATGGAACCTGGAGAAGCCCGAGGCCGTCAAGGCCACCCATCAGGCCTATGCGGGCGCGGGGTGCGACTTCGTCACAACCAACACTTTCGGGGCCAACCCTATCAAGCTCTCAAGGCATGGCCTGGATTCACGCATTGAGGATATCATCGCCCGCGGTGTGGAGCTTGCCCGGGACGCGGCGGGCGCGGAATGCATGGTGGCCGGGTCGGTGGGACCAACCGGCGGGCTGCTGGAACCCTATGGCGAACTCCCGGGCAGTGAGGTGGCCGCGGCTTTTGAGGTCTCGGCCAGGCTGCTGGAAAAGGCCGGGGTGGACTTCTTCATCGTCGAGACCATGATCGATCTCAATGAGGCGCTTCTCGCCGCACGGGCCGTGAGGGATGCCTCGGACAGGCCCTTGGTCTCCACGATGGCTTTCTCTAAGGGAGCCAGGGGCATCCGGACCGTTATGGGAACCTCTCCTGAACAGGCCGCTCAAGGGCTCGAGGAAGCGGGAGCCAATATCATCGGCACCAATTGCTGCAGCGGAATGCAGGAAGCCGCCGAGATCATGACCGAGATCGTGGCGGCCACCGGGCTTCCCACAATCGCCCAGCCCAATGCGGGCTTACCTGTTCCTGATGGGGACAGGGTGATTTACCCGGAGTCGCCCGAGGCGATGGCGGAGGGGTTGGCAAAGCTGCTGGAGATCGGCGTCCGTATCGTGGGCGGGTGCTGCGGGACCACTCCCGATCATCTCGCCAGGATGGGCTCTGTTCTCAAGCCGGCTTAGACGCCGGGCGCCGGCCGGGGCCGATTGACACCCACATTCCACCCGATTAGAATCTATTAGCAATCTATCAGCTTTGAGTTTTGGGGGATTGCGCCTGCGGGCTTCCCTGCACAGGGGATTGTCAATGGAAGGATGGTCGATGGCATGAAAGCTGTTCTGGGGCTTGATGTCGGAGCGGTGAGCACCAATCTCGCCCTGCTGGACGAGAATCTCGAGGTGATGGAGCGCATCTATATCCGCACCGAGGGTGCACCCATAGCCTCGATCCAGCGGATCATGAAGCTGGCCGGAAAGCTGGCCCAGGGCCTGGAAGTGGTCGCGGCCGGGTCAACCGGTAGCGGGCGCCACCTCGCGGCAGCGATGGTGGGGACCGATATAGTCAAGAACGAGATCACCGCCCATGCCACCGGCAGCCTGAGGATGTTTCCGGAGGCGCGGACCATCATAGAGATCGGCGGACAGGACTCCAAGGTGATCGTGGTGCGTGACGGGGGCGTTGCGGATTTCGCCATGAACACGCTTTGTGCGGCCGGGACCGGAAGCTTCCTGGATTATCAGGCAAGCCGGATGGGAATCTCAATCGAGGAGTTCGCCGGCCTTGCCGAGAAGGCCGGCCGCAGCGCTCGCATCTCGGGCCGCTGCGCGGTCTTCGCGGATACCGACATAATCCTGAAGCAGCAGCAGGGCGAGGACCGGGGTGCGATTGCGAGGGGACTTTGCGAGTGCCTTGCCAAGAACTTCCTGTCCTGCGTGGCCGGGGGGAAGCAGATAGAGCCGCCCGTGATATTCCAGGGCGGAGTTGCGTCCAACGCGGCGGTGAGACATGCCTTCGAGCGGGAGCTTGGCCTGGAGGTCCGGGTGCCCGAGTATCATAAGGTGATGGGCGCCATAGGTGTTGCCATCCTCGCTTCCCGTCATGCAAGGGAGGGCAAGCCCACGGCTTTCTCGGGCTTCGATGTCCGGCAGGGGAGTCTCACCACCAGGAGTTTCGAATGCGAGGAGTGCTCCAACTTCTGCGAGATCCTCGAAATCCTGGACGGTGAGACCCTGGTGACAAGATGGGGAAGCAGATGCGGGAGATGGAACATCAAGTGACGCCCAGGCCTCAGACAAAGTCGGCGGCCTTCATCACCGTGGGCTGCAAGCTCAACCAGTTCGAGACCGAACAGATGAGGGAGCTACTTGAGGGTGAGGGCTACAGCAGTTGCCCGGCGGATCAGGCCGCAGACGTCTTCGTGATCAATACCTGCACCGTGACCTCCAAGAGCGACTACCGTTCGAGGCAGGCGGTTCGCAGGGCCGTGCGCTCCAATCCCGGCGCCCTGGTCGTGGTGACCGGCTGTTATGCCCAGGTGGCTCCCGAAGATTTGGCCCGCATAGAAGGCGTGGATCTGGTGCTTGGAAATGCCGAGAAAGAGAAGATCCTCGACTTCATAGCCGGCCACGGTGCAAACTCCCCGGCTGTCGAAGTGAAGGTGACCCCGGCGGCAGAGCTTCCGGCGCTCAGGACGGGAACTCGCCTGAAGGGCTTCGGCAGGTACACCAGGGCTTTTGTCAAGATCCAGGACGGCTGTGACAATCGCTGCACCTATTGCGCCGTGCCGGGAGCCAGAGGCCGGAGCCGGAGCAAGCATGCCGGGGAGATCTCCTCGGAGCTCGAGGTTCTTGCGCGGGAGGGCTTCAGGGAAGTGGTGCTCACCGGCGTGCACCTGGGCTCATATGGAAAAGACCTCGCCTGCGATGCCGGCCGTGAGGGACCCGCGGACCTCGCCAGCGATGATGGCCGGCAGGGTTCCGCAGACCTCGCCGGGCTGCTACGAAAGATCTCCGAAGTGCCGGGGATCGACCGCATACGCCTGAGCTCTGTCGAGCCCACCGACTTCACGGATGAGCTTCTTGAGACAATGGCCGATCCCGCGATCAGGATCGCCCCTCATGTTCACGTGCCCCTGCAAAGCGGGGACGACGGCGTCTTGAAGCGCATGGCGCGCCCATATGACCGGGAACGCTACCGGGCGCTGATCGAGAGGATCGATGCCGGGCTGCCCCGATGCGGCATCGGCGCCGACGTGATGGTCGGCTTTCCCGGCGAGGATGATCGGGCCTTCCGGAACACATATGACCTCATCGAGTCTCTGCCCATAACCTATCTTCACGTCTTTTCCTACTCGCCCCGGCCCGGGACGCCTGCGGCGGAAATGGAGGCCCAGGTCGAGCCCGAGGTGAAAAAGGAGAGAAGCAGGATCTTGAGGCGGCTGGGCCGTGAGAAGTCGCTCCGGTTCAGGCGCTCGCTCCTGGGGAGGAAGCTCCGGACGCTTGTCCTTGAGGCCACCGACGGCGGACGGCAAACGGGCCTGAGCGGCAACTATGTTAAGACCTATTTCGAAGAACCTGTCGAGGCAAACACCGTGATTGAGTGCAGGGCCGTGGAAATGAGGTCCGACGGCCTGAGAGTGTCCACGAAGGAAATCGTTTAACCTATGGAAAAGACATACTTTATCGAGACTTTCGGCTGTCAGATGAATGTCTATGACAGCGAATTCATAGCCGATCTCCTCTCTATGCGCGGATACTCCACGGCAGGAAGCCCCGAAGATGCTTCGCTGGTTCTTATCAACACGTGCAGCGTGCGGGCCAGGGCCGAGCGCAAGGCCATAACCAGAGCCCAGGAGATCGCCGCGCTCAAGAGAACCGGGAAGCCCCTGTATCTGGGCATCATCGGCTGCATGGCCCAGCGGCTGGGCGGCGACCTGGAGAAGGCGGGCTGCCGCGCCGACTTCATCCTGGGGCCGGACACCTATCTCGACCTGCCCGGGATCATAGACGGCCTGGAGAGCCGGAACGCGCCGGGAAACCGGAGTGGAACCCCGGGCAAGCTTAAGCGCGGCGCAGGCGGAGCCCATGTGGACACCGGCCAGGACCCGGGCTGCCTGTACAGCCTCAAGCCCGAGACCCATGAGGCGGTCACCGCCTTTGTGACCATCATGCGGGGCTGCAACAATTTCTGCTCATTCTGCATAGTGCCCTATGTACGCGGCCGCGAGCGGAGCAAGCCCGTCGCCGAGGTGATTGCCGAGGTTGAGCACATGGTCTCCCTGGGCGTGAAGGAGGTCACTCTGCTCGGACAGAACGTGAATTCTTACGCCGACGATGGATTGGACTTCGCCGGGCTGCTGGCCCGGGTCAATGCCGTAGAAGGCCTCCGGCGCATCCGCTTCACCACGTCCCACCCGAGGGACCTCACCGCGGAAGTGATCGATGCCATCGCCGGACTCGATAAGGTGTGCGAGCATCTGCACCTCCCGCTTCAGAGCGGGTCCGACCGGATCTTGAGGGCCATGAACCGGGGATACACATATGCCGGGTATCGCGACAAGGTCGCCCTGGCCCGCTCCCGGGTGCCGGGCATCTCCGTGACCACCGACCTGATGGTGGGCTTCCCGTCTGAGGACGATGCCGACCACCAGGCAACCCTGGAGGCCGTGCGGGAGCTGAGGTTCGAGTCCGCGTTCACCTTCAATTACTCGCCCCGGCCCGGGACGCGCGCGTCGAAGCTGAAAGATGACGTGCCGGACTCGGAGAAGAGCCGGAGGCTTCAGGAGATCCTCGAGATAGAGAATGGCGTGATCGACTCGTGCAAGGGGGCGCTTGACGGCGAGGAAGTCGAAATCCTCGTAGAGGCCGAAAGCAAGCGGGAGCCGGGCTATATGACCGGACGCACGAGGAAAAACTGGCTTGCAAAGCTACCCGGAAAAGGTGTAAGAAGAGGGGAGGTGGTCGCGGCCAGGGTGACAGGTGTATCCCGCTGGATGATCACCTGTGACGAGTACTCGAGAAAGGTGGGAGCCTGAAATGAACATATCAAGGGTTATCGCTGCCGTTGCGCTTCTTGTCATCACGATGGCCATAATCGCGTTCGCGGTCATGAATCCGGGCGAGAGGGTCCTGATCCATCTCGGCTGGCAGACGTACACCAATGTGCCCATGATCCTTGCCCTGTTCATAGCCTTCGTGATCGGGATTGCTCTTACCCTGATTTACAGCCTTTACTACTTCATCGACCTGGGCCTTACGGTTCGCAGACTCAAGAGCAAGAACAAGACCCTGGAGAGGGAACTCCTGGCCATAAGGAGCCTGCCGCTGGAGGATTCGCCGGATGATGCCGGGCCGGGA
>JASFOL010000060.1:0-6613 GCA_050116545.1 bacterium
CTTGCGCTCCTGGCCAGGCCGATAGCCTCGGTCTTCAATCCCGACCCCGTTGTTGTTTCCACCACGTCTCTCTATCTGCGGATCGTGCCAATAGGCTATGGACTCTACGGAGTGGTGGTGCTTGTCACCGCGGCTCTCAACGCCCTCAACCGCCCGTTTCATGCAGCCACAGTCTCGATAGGCCACAGGTTCCTCTTCTATGTCCCCTTTGCCCTGCTGGGTTCCCACATGTATGGATTGAAGGGGATGTTCGCGGGTTTGATGATCTCATTCCTTGCCGGGGCGCTGGTCTCCCAGGGGCTCATCAGGCGTGTATTGTCCCGCGAGTCCACGGCCCTTTAGGTGCCTCGCCTGCCTCATTCCTGTTTTTTCTCAAGTCGCCTCTCGGTACCCGCCGATAGATAGGGCTGGAAAACACATACCAGGAGGCGTAGATGGCACGCACCAAACAGATTTCCCTGAAGGAGTCCTATCTGTCGGAGATGATACCGGGTTACAGGGGGTATTCACCCGCCGACGCTGCCTACAAGACAGACCGGGTCTTCTCTGAGGAGGTTCTCTCCAGGCTGAGCGAGACCACCGCGTTCGTCAGAAGGATAGAGCGCGCCGGCAGCGAATGGCTTGACCCCGAAGCCCGGGCGACCCTGGACTCGGTGATCGAAAGCGTGGAAAACGTCAGCGCCTGCCTTTCTGACGCCAAGGCCGTAAACGCGGCCGTCCTCGACGACACAGAGAGCGGGAGGGTGGCTGAGATCATCGATCTTGACTCCGAGATCCTGGACAAGCTCGGAAGCATCAACCAGGCCCTGTCCATGCTCGACCTCGAGGGCGGAGCGGGGACGACTCCCGATGAGCTGGAAGCCGTGGTCGAACTTCTGGATGACCTGGGCGATTCCCTGAGGCAGCGCGTGCTTCTACTGGAAGGTTGAGGAGGCCGGAGCAAGAGCTGTCGCGGGCGCAGGCCACAGGAATGCCCTTTCGCGCCGGGCCCCGCGCCCTGTGAATCTTAACCTATGATGCCGAAGCGGCTTCCTTTATGAGGGCGAGCCCTATTTCATTGCGCTGGATCTGATTGGTGCCCTCATAGATCTGCGTGATCTTGGCATCCCGCATCATCTTTTCCAGAGGACAGTCATGCATGCCGCCGCGCTCACCCAGCAGGCCCACTGCCTGTGACGTCACCCGCATGGCAACGTCCGAGGCATAGAGCTTCGACATCGCCGATTCCTTCGTGGTTCTGCTTTTTCCCTCGTCGACCATTCTGGTGGTTGCATAAAGAAGCGCCCGGGCGGCCTCAACCTCGGTGGCCATGTCGGCCAGCCTGTGCTGGAAGCCCTGCCTCGAGACCATGGACTCTCTCTCATCCGTGTGTATGGTGGCCAGGGCCATGATCTCATCGAGCGCCCCGGCGGCTATACCGAGCGCCTGGGCGGCGACCCCCGGCCGGGTCGCATCAAAGGTCTTGAGCGCCAGTATCAGGCCAAAACCCTCACGGCTCAAGAGGTTCTCCTTGGGGACCCGGCAGTCATCGAAGAGGAGCTCCCGCGTGGCCGAAGCCCTGATGCCGAGCTTGTTCTCCTTCTTGCCGAACTCGAAGCCCGGGGTTCCCGTTTCCACCACGAAGGCGGATATGCCGCGCGCACCCCTGGCCTTATTGGTGACCGCCATGACGGTGTTGATCTGAGCCTCTCCGCCATTGGTGATGAAGCATTTGGCGCCGTTGAGGACATAGTGGTCGCCGTCTTTGACGGCCGACGTGGTGATCGATGTGGGATCGCTTCCAGATTCGGCCTCGGTCAGGCCGAATGCGGCGATCTTCTCGCCCGTTGCGAGCGGCGCCAGAAACCTGGCCTTCTGCTCATCATTGCCGCCCAGGAGGATGGGATAGGCGCCCAGGGCCGTGGCCGCAAGTGCCAGCGCTATTCCGCCGTCCACCCTGGACAGCTCCTCCACTATCAGCACAAGCTCCAAGACTCCCATGCCCCTGCCCCCGAACTTCTCCGGGATATACACACCAAACAGCCCGGCTTCCCCCAGCACCTTCACTATGTCCCAGGGGAAGGTGCCGTCGGCGTCGTACTGCTGCCGAACCGGCTTGATGTATTCATTGGCGATCGAGCGAGCGGTAGAGACCAGCTCCTTCTGCTCATCGGTGAGAGAGTAGTCCAATGTGTCCCCCTTGCTGAGGTTGAGGTGTGTATTCCAAGAGTGGCAAGATATTATCCGAGCTTGGCATTCGAGTCAAGCTCTGCGAAGCGGCCGGGCCCGGCACTCACCCCGGGCCAGTCGGCTGCCCCAACTTTTTTGTAGACAAAGCCGCAGTGCTTCTTTCAAGATTCTCAGCGAACACATAAGCTAAAAAGGGGGAATCCTCATGAATGACGTCATGCCCGCCGGCACGCTGCTGGCCATCGGACTTCCACCCATAGGCTTCATCATCGCCATAATCTGCATCTATCTCTCCAAGAGCGAGGAGGACTAGGATGGACCTGACGCTGCTGCTGGCATTCCTGGTTTATCTGTCCGCGCTTATCGTTTTCGGTATCCTGGCCTACCGGCGGACCAAGACCTTCGACGACTATTATCTTGCCGGCCGCGATCTCGACCCCAAGGTGGCCGCCTTGAGCGCCGAGGCCAGCTCCGAGAGTGGATGGCTGCTCCTGGGCCTTCCGGGCCAGGCCTTCAGCCAGGGTATCGGCGCCTTCTGGGTGGCCCTGGGCTGTGTCTGCGGCACTTTCTTCAACTGGACCGCCGTTGCCCGGCGCCTGCGCAAGCTGACGGGTTTCTTCCGCGCCATAACCATCCCAGACTATCTCGAGACCAGGTTCGAGGACTCCAGCCATGTGCTCAGGATAATCTCGGCGCTGCTGATAGCCGTATTCATGACCGCCTATGTGGCCGCCCAGTTCGTCGCCTCGGGCAAGGCCCTGAGTGTCACCTTCGGCTTCGACTATGTGACCGCCGTCCTGATAGGCGCGGCGGTGATCCTTTTCTACACCATGCTCGGAGGGTTCTTCGCGGTGGCCTGGACCGATGCGCTTCAGGCAATGATGATGATCTTCGGGCTGATTGTGATACCGACCCTTGGAATCATCAAGCTCGGCGGGCCGGCGGCACTGTGGAGCACTCTGGCATCGATGACTTCCGAGGGCAGCGGCTTCCTCAGCCTACGGGTGGGGAAGGAGGGAATAGCTCTTGTGACCTTCGTCGTGGGCATGATCGGTATAGGGCTGGGATATCCGGGGCAGCCCCATGTGCTGGTCCGCTTCATGGCGATAAGGAAACCCTCGCTGGTCAGGCGCGGGGCCCTGATCGGAGTGATCTGGGCGGTGCTTGCGCTTTACGGTGCGGTCTTCATCGGTCTGGTGGGCAAGGCGCTTCTGATGACCGACCCCGGGGACCCCGAGAGAGTGATGCCCATGCTGGCTATTCAGCTGCTCCCTGGCTGGCTTGCAGGTGTGATGATAGCCGCCGCCATGGCCGCGATGATGTCGACCGCCGACAGCCAGCTCCTGGTGGCATCGTCATCATTCGTCCAGGACTTCTATCACAAGGCCTTCGGACGCAAACCGGAGCCCGGGAATCTGGTGCTCTACAGCCGTATCGTCACGCTGGTAGTCGGCGTCACCGCCATGGTTATCGCCCTGATGCAGGATCCCGAGAATCCCGTGGGTGTGGTCTTCTGGCTGGTGCTCTATGCCTGGGGAGGCTTGGCCTCCAGCTTCGGCCCCCTGATTGTCCTGTCCCTCTACTGGAAGCGCGTGACCCGGGCCGGGGCCATCGCCGGCATGATAACCGGGTCGGCGACGGTTATATTCTGGAAGAATGTCGGCATGCTCTCCGACTTTGTCTATGAGCTGGTGCCGGGCGTCCTGATCAGCACGCTTGTGATCGTCATCGTCAGCCTGCTGACCACGCCGCCGAAGGTGGCCGCGGAGCTTGATACCCGGTAGAGGCTGTGTTAGAATCTCAGCCGGCTAATAAAGATGGGGGTAAATAGTGATAATCGGAAGGGATGAATCCAAATGCTCCGGCTGCAAGACATGTCAGCTGGTCTGTGCGCTCTCCCATTTCAAGGAGAACAATCCCAAGAAATCCGCCGTGGGCATAACGGGTGAATTCCCTGCGCCGGGCAAGTACAAGATCAGTCTGTGCACGCAATGCGAGAAGTGCATCCCCGTCTGCCCGACCGAGGCCATACACAAGGAAGGCAATGCGATAAAGATCGATCCCGAGAAGTGCACCTACTGTCTTGTCTGTGTCGACGAGTGCCCCTTCGGCGCGATCTTTGTTCACAGGGAATTCAAAATACCGTTCATCTGCGATCTTTGCGGGGAGTGCGTGGAGATTTGCCCGACCAGGGCGCTTTACTGGAAGCAATAAGGATGGAGGCTTGACGTGATACCAGGCTATGGCGGCAGCGTCCTCAGGATCAATCTCTCAGACGGAAAGGTCAGCAGGGAACCCACGCCGGAGGAGATGATAAGGGACTATATCGGCGCCCGCGGTTTCATAATCCATACGCTTTACAAGGAACTCGAGCCCGGGATTGATCCCCTGGGGCCCGAGGCCAAGTTCATAACCTCGACCGGACCGCTGACCGGCCTGTTCGTCCCGTCATCGGGCAAGATCCAGTCGGGCGGGAAGTCTCCCCTTACCGGGGGCTATGGGGAGTCCAATTCGGGCGGCCACTTCCCGGCGGAGCTCAAGATGGCCGGCTATGACATGCTGATACTCGAGGGACAGCATGATAAGCCCTGCTATGTCGTGATAGACGATGATGATGTGAGGATCGAGGACGCCGGGAAGGTCTGGGGCAAGGGTTCGATCACGACCGAGGAGATCCTCAAGAAGGACCTGGGCGAGGACTTCCAGATCATGACCATCGGCCCCGCTGGCGAGAACCTGGTCAAGATGGCCTGCATCACCCATGACTTCGGCAGGCAGGCCGGGCGCACAGGCCTGGGGGCCATCCTGGGATCCAAGAAGGTGAAGGCCATCTGTGTCAGGGGGACCAGGACCATCCCGGTTCATGACATCGACGGCCTGATAAGAGTCGGCAGGCGCATGTATGAGCAATGCTTCACCAATGCGGCCTTCGAGCTCTGGCAGACCTATGGCACCGCGGCGGTCACCAACTGGGCCAACCGGATCGGATCGTTCCCCACCCGCAATTTCCAGGGGGGCTACTTCGAGCTCTTCGCCGATCTGGCCGGACCCAAGATGAAGGATGAGATCGTGGTCAACAATAAGGCCTGCTTCGCCTGCGCCATGTGCTGCGGGAAGTACTCTCACACCAAGACCAGGGACTATGATGTCTTTGTGGAAGGCCCGGAGTATGAGACCACCGCGATGATCGGCGGCGTCTGCGCCCTGGGCAAAGTCAAGGACGTGGCCTATGCCAACTTCCTCTGCGATGAGTACGGGATAGACACGATCTCAGGTGGATCGGTGATCGGCTTTGCCATAGAGTGCTTCGAGAAGGGTATCATCACGACCGCGGACACCGGCGGGTTGGAGCTCAAGTTCGGGGACGCCAAATGCGTCTTCGAGATGATCAGGAAGATCGCGCTCAAGGAGGACATCGGCGCGGTCCTTGCCGAGGGTTCGCGCCATGCGGCAGAGGTCTTCGGAAAGGACTCGATCAAGTTCGCGATGCAGGTCAAGGGCCTGGAGCAGAGCGGCTATGAGGGGCGAAGGTCTCCGGCCATGCTGCTGTCCTATATGACATCCGACATCGGGGCCCATCACAGGCCGTCCTGGGCCGTGACCCACGATCTTCAGACCGACCGGACTTCGGCCAAGGACAAGGCCTGGAAGGTCAAGGAGCTTCAGCATACCAGGCCGCTCTTTGATACGCTCGGCGTTTGCCGCCTGCCCTGGATCGAGATGCAGGTACCGGTCAGCGACTACTGTGAAGCCTACAGGATGGCAACGGGCATCGAGCGCTCGGAAGAGGAGCTGCTCGCTGTTTCGGAGAAGATCTGGAATCTCACCCGGATGTTCTGGATAAGGGAATTCCCGGAATTCGGGCGAGCGGACGATATTCCGCCCGCAAGGATCTGGGAGGACAAACTCAAGGGGGGCTCGACCGATGGCGGTATCCTGTCGCGCGAGACGGTCGAGGCCCTTCTGGACGACTACTATAAGGAGAGAGGCTGGTCCTCAGACGGAAGGCCAACGCCGGAGAAGCTCAAAGAGCTTGGCCTCGACTGGGTAATCAAGGACCTCAAATAGGGGGAGGCCATCACTCCCCGTAAGCGCGTCCGGTTCACCTTTGTATACGACCGCGGCAATCGTATTTCCACCGGCGCCCTTCTGGCGGCGCTCGAGAGCCTCGATCGAGACGATCTCTTCACTGCCCGGCTTCTTACACCCCGGGAGGCGAGCCACGCTTCCTTTGAATTGACCTCGGGCAGGGCCGAGGTGCTCTGCATGTCGGCCATGACCATGACGGCCGGCGCCGCGACGGAACTTCATCGGGATCTCAGGAGCAGATGGGGCTGCGCCGCGTTCACAAGCATCTGCGGCGGGCCTCATCCCACCGGTGATCCCGAGTCCGTACTCAGAGGCGGAACGGCATCGACCCTGCGAGCGGGACCCGCCGGGGACC
>JASFOL010000061.1:0-6588 GCA_050116545.1 bacterium
AGGCGGAACTCCAGCGCTTGAAGATCGGGGCACCGGCCAGGTTGATCACCGCGTCATGCTCACGGACGCTCTCCTGCCAAGGACCTTGAGCGGTGGGATCGCCTTCAACATAGCTCACGCCGCCGGATTCCGAGCCCTTTCTTATCCTTCGAGTCAGGACAGTCACTGAGTGGCCCGAGTCAAGCAGCTCCCGGGACAGGCTGCGTCCCACGAAGCCGGTTCCTCCAGTTATGAAAACTCTCAAACTATGCTCCCTCCTATACCTGGCAGTCAGAGCAGGCATATGTGATGCGGTCCTGCTGCCTGAAGAGCTCCACCCGGCCGCCGCATCGCGGGCACGGCTTGCTCTTCCCTCGGTAGATCTTGATCCACTCGTCCTCCCTGCCACGCTCCTCCAGCCACTTCCACATCAGCTTGATAATCCACCGGAGCATGCGCCGGCGCTCGGCCCGCGTAAGGCCTGCCACCTTCCGGCGCGGATGGATCCTGGCGCCGAAGAGGATCTCGATCCTCAGGATATTCCCGACACCGGAGATGATGGTCTGGTCAAGCAGGGCTTCGCCGATCGTGAGATTCGGATGGTTCCTGAGGCGCTTGAAGAACTCGCGGCTGGAGAAGTCCTCTCTCAGAGGGTCGGGACCCAGACTGCCCCACTTGGTGTCAGGTCCCAGCTCATGGGCTTCAAACAGCCTAACGGTTGGAGCCGAGAAGGCTATGGCCTCATGGGTTGAGGTCCGAAGCACCAGGCGCGCCCTCTCTTTGGGTCGCTCCCAGGGCTGACCCTTTCGGTAAATCCGCCAGTAACCCCACATCGCAAGGTGAACCAGGATCACCCTCGTGTCCGAGAGCCTGATCCGGAACTGCTTGCCATAGGCCTCCACATCGTCCACCCGGATTCCCCTCAGCGATTTCTCATGCACCTTCATCTTCTTGACGCCGAACTCGATCTTGACCTTCTTGCCCTTGAGCACTTCTCTGAGCTGCCTGGCGTTCAAGTGAACTAAAGGTCCTTCCGCCATTCCCGTTGCCTCTCATGTTTCGAATTCAACTCATGTTTCGAATCCAACCGGTTCTTAGCGGCCCTCTGCCTACAGATCCCTGCCCTTTCCCGAATCGGTCACCGAGACCAGATCGGCCGGATAGGGTTCAAAGAAAGTCTGCTTCTCGAGGTAGGCTTCCCCGAATCTTACTATATGGGCCCGCATTATGCCGACGGGAACGCTCAGGGGGGCCCGCTTGGCCCGGTAGTCCTCAAGCGCCGCCAGGAAGAAGCTCTTCTCCGGCGAACTCAGCTGCTTCTTGAAGTATCCCAGGGCGTGCATCAGGACATTGATGCACGCTGTCGGCCTCGGCGGCGCTGCGAGAGCCTTCTCCAGGCCGTCTCTGTAGTCCGCCATCACCTCATCCAGAGCGCGCTTGCCGGGATTGGCCACTATCCTGCCGAGCGCCCTCAGGTGTTTTTCGGCATGAGCCATCAGCAGCAGCTTGTTCTCACTCTGAAACCGGACAAGCTCTTTCATCTGTCCCGAAGACTGAGTCTGCCGGAAAGATGCAAGGGCAAAGAGCTTTGTCAGAAAAGCCTCCCTGATCCTGTAGTCCTTGAGTCTCCCCTCATCCTCGACGGCAAGCCCCTGAAACCTCTCCAGCACGGCCGCCCCGAAGAAACCCGGGCCCTTGCCCGCGGGGGAGGTGGCCTCGGCCTCCGCGTACACCTTCACATTCTTGAGACCGCATGAGGGCGACCTGTACTTGAGGATGAATCCGTCGATTCCGGCGGGCCCCGCCGTCTCCATGGGTCCGAGGAAGTTCTCAAGGAAGGCATTCATGTCACCGGTAAGGTCCCGGCCCGTCTCGGGCTGGACCAGGCGCCGATTACCAGAGTCCACGATGCGGATCGGACTCCTGGGGATGCCCAGGCCTATCTCCACCTCGGGACAGACGGGGAGAAAATCGGCATGGGGAAAGAGCTGCCTGACCTCATCGCTGGTTATTCTGGCCCCATTGTACCTGCAGGCTTCAAACTCCAGGCACTTGCTCGACACTATCCGTGGGCGCGCGAACTCTCTCATTCGATCAGGTCACCTGTTCAGTGCGAAAAAGCCGTAGTTTAAGACCGCCGCAAAACTCACCCAGGCGATGTATGGAAGCATCAATAGCCCGGAATTGCGGGACACCCTGAAGAAATAGATGATGGTTATTAGAATCTCGATCCAGAGGACGATGATCACGACAAGCCCGGCGAGGGGCGAACGAAGGCCAAAGAAGGCTATCGACCAGCACGCATTGAGGACGAGCTGCATCAGGAACGCCAGCAGTCCCTCTCTTACGCCGGGATACTGCAGGCCTCTTCTCCACACGATGAAGGCGGCTATGCCCATCAAAACGTAAAGCGAAATCCAGACGGGCGCGAATACTCCATTGGGAGGGGCATAGGACGGCCTGATCAGGGTCCGATACCAGGTATCAATCGATCTTGTGGTGAAGACCGAGCCGATCACGCCCGCCAGCTGGCAGGCCACAAGGGCAATTATCAACTTGAGCGCGTTGGGTATCTTTATTGCCACACCTCCACTGATGATCGTTCCCCGCTACTGATGCTATGCCCTTCGGGGGCGCTTGTCCAGCTGCTACCGTGAATGCCTTTCCGCACCGAGGAGATCTAGCATTGTGCCCGCATCGGTGGTGGGAAGCTCGCAGGCGAAGTTCCGGCAGACATAGGCCGTTGCCCTCCCGTCCATGCCGGTGAGCGGCCTGGTGAATTCAGCGATACTGGTGATCATAACGTCGTCCGTTTCAGGATGGGCTTCATCGCCACTGATACCTGCAGGACGAAGGAGAACCACGCAGTTCGGGATGTATCCGGCCCTCAGGCTCCCCAGCATGGTCCGGGTGTCGTCTCCGCCCGCTCTGCCTGCGATCACGACCTCGAAGGCAGGTCCCACGGCGAAGTCGACGGCCGAGAGAAACTGCGTATGACCCGCCGGTGACTGGCTCACTGAGCCCGAGAAGGCCCGGGAAACAGTGGAGGCCTGCTGCTCGAGATCGGGCCTTCCGGTCAACCGGGCCAGGCGGAGCAAGTTGAGCATCGCCACCGAATTTCCCGACGGCACGGCGCCGTCATAGGCTTCCTTGCGCCTCATGAGCAGTTCTTCGCCGTCATCGGGTGTGAAATAGAGACCGCCGCCTGATGGATCTCCGAAATGCTCGAGCATTGTCCCCGTGAGTTCCAGTGCGGCCTCAAGGTGAGCCGCGTCAAACTCCGCCTGATAGAGCTCTATCAGGCCCCAGACCACGAAGGCATAGTCGTCGAGATTCCCCTTGATTCCCGCCTCGCCGTCCCTGTAGCGGTGAAGCAGCCGGCCACCGGAGAGGCGCATCTGAAATAGGATGAATTCCGACGCGCGTCTTGCGGCCTCGACATATTCGGGCCGGTCGAGCACGCTGCCGGCGCGGGCCAGGGCGGCGATCATGAGGCCGTTCCAGTCTGTGAGGATCTTGTCGTCCTTATAGGGATGTATTCGCTTCTCGCGGTGGCGGAAGAGCTTTTCGCGGGCCCGCTCAAAGGCCGCGGCGAATTCGCCGGGCTCCATGTCAAGCTCGCCCGCGAGCTCTCGGGCGAGTTCGGATGGAGCTTCACCGGCCGTCGCATCGGCCGCTTCACCTACCGGCCGGCCGGTCGGCCTTTCCATGTGCAGGATATTGGCGGCGCTTTTCACCCCGGTCGCCTCATCGGTGAAATTGCCTTCCGGGCGGACGCCGAGGGCCCGCACCATCAGGTCGCCTTCCCTGCCGGGTAGGACCTTCCTCAACTCCTCCTCGGTCCAGACGTAGAACTTGCCCTCCGCGCCCTCGCTGTCGGCGTCCTCGGCCGAGTAGAAGCCTCCCTCGGGAGAGCGCATGTCACGAAGCACATAGGCCGCGATCTCCCGGGCCGTCCGGGCATAGATCTCCTTGCCGGTTGCCTGATAGGCCTCGGTATACGCGATCATCAGCAGCGCCTGGTCGTACAGCATCTTCTCAAAATGGGGTACCAGCCACTCCCGGTCGGTCGAGTAGCGGTGAAAGCCGAACCCCAGGTGATCGTAGACCCCGCCGAGGCGCATCTTGAGAAGCGTGTTTTCCACAGCGGCAAGCAGCACCCCATCACCCGTCCTCTTCCACCGGCGCAGGAGCAGGGTCAGATTGTGCGGCGTCGGAAACTTGGGGGCCCCGCCGAAACCGCCGAATTCCGGATCATACGTCGCCATCAGGTGGGCTGCGGCCCGACCTATGGCTTCCTCTCCCGGCTCGTCTCCCTCCGGCCGGTGGGAGCGCTCGGCAAGAGCTCCGGACACGCTTTCCGCGGTTTTCAATACCTCGTCGCGCCGGGTCTGCCATATCTCCTTGATCCTCGGGACCAGCTCCAGCATGCCCACCCTTCCGAACCTGTTCTCCTTCGGGATATAGGTGGCGGCGAAGAAGGGCACCTTGTCCGGGGTCATGATTATGGTCATCGGCCATCCGCCGCTTCCGGTCATCATCTGGCAGACGGTCATATAGACCTGATCTATGTCGGGACGCTCTTCGCGGTCGACCTTGACGCAGACGAAAGCATCGTTCATCAGCTCTGCCACGCGCTCGTCTTCGAAGGATTCATGCTCCATCACGTGGCACCAGTGGCAGGTGGAATAGCCTATGGAGAGAAAAACCGGCTTGTCCTTGGCCCGGGCTTCCTCGAAAGCCTCGTCGCCCCAGGCATACCAGTCCACGGGGTTGTCGGCATGCTGCAACAGATAAGGGCTCTTCTCTTTCTTCAGCCGGTTGCCGCTGCCCGCACTTTTCCCATTCTGTTCGCCCGATCTCAATATTCACGCCTCCATGCACCTTTTGATGCTTCCGGCGGACAGCGGTTGTAAATTGGTGCCAGGCACCTATTTCCGGTGTCAGCCGAGAGGGGCGGCCGCAGAAAAGAAACAGCGCCCTTTATATCGAGGAAATAGGGCGCTGTCCCCTTTTAGATCCGTCCCCTATTTCGAAACAGGTATATATCCCCTATCTCTATTTGCCCCAGAAAAAGATCAGCATGTCGTCGATATGGGCTCTCCAGTTGCCCCAGCTGTGGCCTTCATTGAATTCGGTATACACATAGTCGTACTTCTTCCTCTTGAGGGCATCGACCATGGCGCGGTTCTCGTCCGTGAGGTCTCCGAAAGTGCCGCAGTCAAGATAGATGTCCACGCCCTTCGCAGGCTCATTCAGCACCCTTTGAATCAGCGCCATGTCATTGACCCCGAATGCACCCGACTGGGAGCCGCACTTGCCGAAGAGCTCGGGATGATCAAGCGAAATCATCAGGGATATGGCCCCACCCAGGGAGGCGCCCATGATCGCCCGCTTGGCCGGATCGTCACTGATGCTGTAACTCATAATGATGAACGGCAGGACCTCTTCCAGCAATACGCGCTCATAGTCCGCATTCAGGAAATACTCATAGTTCCGGTCGACCGGCGGAACGAAGACCGCGACCACCGGCGGGATCTTCTTTTCATAGATCAGATTGTCCAGGACATTCACCATCGAGGCCAGGGTGACATACTCCCCGCCATCCTGCACCAGCACCATGGGGTACTCCCCTTGGTCCTCATATCCGGGGGGGAGATACACCTGCACCGTCCTGGCGCCGACGATTATCTTGCTGTTGAAGAGATGCTCCTTGAGGCTACCGTGGGGTATCGAGTCCACGAACTCGATCTCGGCGGGAGGCACATAGAGCGGCATGGCGAAGGCCGAGTTGTCACCGAAGCCGCCCCGGACCGTCTCGTCATTCAGTGGATCGAGCATCCAGAGACCGTCTACATAGAACTTGTAATCGATGCGGGCATCGCGCGGCATCACCAGGGTGAGATAGTAAAGGTCGGTCTCTCCCAGCCTGTGCATCTGGTCAGCAGAGGTATCCCACCGGTTGATGTCTGACGGCACCGTGGCGCGAAGGGCCACCGTCCCGTTGTAGACAAAGGTGACCAGGCTGTCTTCGATCAGGGGAAGGTCATCCTGATTCTCCTGGATGAAGGCCGAGATAATCGCGTCCACCTCAACCGGCTTCGCCGCCTCTATCCTCTCGGATAGCTTCTCAATTGAAGGGCTTACCCCTTCACGGGCCTCTCCCGCCGATGCCAGGGACGCAGCCAAAACCACGATCGCCAGAACGGCAACCAGACTTCCGGGTGCACAGGTCATCATATTCCTCCTTGGCAGGTTGGAAATAGTGGCGTCAGAACCACAGATTCCAGCCGCCTCTTCTTCCCGTGTTATACCACCTGCAGGAGGCCCATTCCACTCAAAACCTCGGGTTCGGGACCCGGCGCCAGCCTCACCATCCCTGAGCGGCCTCAACATCCCGGGACCGGTTTCAGCGCATCCCGGGACCGGTTTCAGCGCATCCCGGACCGGCCCAACCACGCCCCAGCCCGCACAGGCTGCGGAGTTCTTGACTTCGCGGGCGGTTTCGTGGTAGAATCGTATCACTTAGAGGAGTAGGGACGCCGACAGCAATGCCCTGTGGGCGTTGTTGTTTTAGGAGATGAAAATTGAGGCTAATAGGCCTGTCCG
>JASFOL010000062.1:0-6581 GCA_050116545.1 bacterium
TGCCCCGACGGGATCTCCGCGATTCATGAACTGAACGGTGCGCGAGAAAAGGGAATCGCCTATGACTACCTGGTCACCGACATCTTCATGCCCGATATCGACGGGCTTAAGATCCTCAAGGTGATCAAGGTGCAGTATCCGGAGCTTCCGGTGCTGGTGATAACCGGTTTCGGCGATGATTCCTTGAAGATGACAGCTCTTTCCGAGCACAACACGGGCTACCTGGACAAGCCCTTTGAGATTCCCGACCTGGTCAAGGCCCTGGAAGAGCTATCTCCGGGATCGACGTCAGAGGCCGCGGTCACCGAGGGCGAGGTGGAAGAGGGGATGCGCGAGTCGGTCAGTGCCTATCTCACGATCAGGATCACCGACCCGGCGCGCTCGATGGAGATTTACAATGAACTCTACCGGATGGAAGGTGTCCAGAAGTGCGAGGCCGTGAGGGGTGACTTCGACATAATCGTGCTGGCCCAGGCATCCTCGGAAGAGGAGATCAGGAAGATCCGGGAGAAGATAGGCGCGATGGAGGGTGTTGACATCTCATCGATGTCCTCTGTCGAGCGCCCCAAGCTGGACCGCGACGTTGACAAGTTTGTGAAGATCTATGCTCAGGCGATGAAGCGCCCGTCGCAGGTCAAGAGCGCGATGCAGCCCGGGACCATGAGTTATATCATCGTCGATGTTGACCCTGAAGCCATCCAGCAGATATTCACCACGGTCTTCTTCATCGACGAGGTGATCTTCTGCGACATGATAGAAGGCGGGAAGAAGCTGGTGGGCATGATAACCAGCGAGGGGATGGGTCGGAAGTCAACCATTCTTGAGAAACTCAATGAGATAGACGGCGTCTTGAGGGTACGTGAGGCGACCGTTATCAAACTGGTCGAAGACTAGCGCAAGTAGCTGCGTACAGCAGACATAACCGGCGCACAGCGGACAAACCAGGACAGACAGGCTGCGTGAGCGGGCGCTCCTTTGTGGACGCGCTCTGGATGAATCGGCCGCGCAGCCCAAACTATGAAAGGCCTCCCAAATGGCTACGGTGAGAGACGAGGAGAAATTCACTTACCGGCTCTGGCGCTATGACGGTGCGCCGGGAGAGCTGATTCCCCTGCTCCAGTCGGCGCAGGACCACTTCGGCTATATCCCCCGGCGGGCCATAAGCTATATCTCCAGTGTGACAGGCATCCCGGAGTCCGACATCTACGGAGTGATCACGTTCTACAGTCAGTTCAGGCTGCAGCCCATGGGAAAATACGTGATACGCGCCTGCGCCGGCACTGCCTGCCACGTTTCCGGGGCCAGGATGATCATCGACACGATCGAGGATGAATTGGGAATCGAGGTCGGCGGCACCTCCGAGGACGGGCTCTTCACTTTGAACACTGTGGCCTGTATCGGTTGCTGCTCGCTCGCCCCGGTGGTCATGATAAACGATGAGACGCACGGCCGCCTGACACCCGCTTCTTTGAGGAAGCTGTTGCGCACCACCAGGCGCCGCGAGAAGGAAGCGCGGAGCAAGGAAGCCGTCGAGACATGTCAGGACGACGGGGCGGAGGTCGGATGAAGAAAGTAATCGTGGGCATGGGCACCTGCGGGCTTTCCGCCGGCGCTCAGGCAACCTATGACAGACTCGAAGAGCTCTCGGGGGCCAACCCCGGAAGTTTCGAGCTCTCCCGTACCGGATGTATCGGAATGTGCTATCGCGAACCCCTGGTCGAGGTCCGCGACAATGGAAACAGGACCATCTACCGTGAAGTCACGCCCGAGCTTGCCGACGAGATCTTCAAGAAGCATGTCCTCGGCGATGAGCCCCTGGCTGAAAGAATCGCTTACAGCATCGATCCGGCCGGCTGTGAGGGTGGCTCTGAGGCCGACTATATCGAGCTCCAGGAGCGGATCGTCCTGAGGAACTGCGGGACGATCAACCCCGAATCACTGGAGGAGTATGAGGCGGCCGGCGGATATCAGGCCCTCAGGAAGGCCCTGAAGGAGATGTCGCCCGAGGGCATCATAGAAGAGATCAAGGAGTCGGGCCTCAGGGGACGGGGCGGCGCGGGTTTTCCCACGGGGCTCAAGTGGTCATTCGCCGCCGGGCAGGATAGCCCGACCAAATACGTGGTCTGCAATGCCGACGAGGGCGATCCGGGAGCTTTCATGGACCGCTCGATCCTGGAGGGCGATCCCCACGCGGTGCTTGAGGGAATGATCATTTGCGCCCGGGCGATCGGCGCGTCCTTCGGCTATATCTACTGCCGTGCCGAGTACCCCATGGCGATCCACCGGCTCAACCTGGCCATCGCCGCGGCCCGCGAGAAGGGCTACCTGGGTGAGAACATACTGGGGTCGGGTTTCGATTTCGATCTTAAAATAAAGCAGGGGGCCGGAGCCTTTGTCTGTGGGGAGGAAACGGCTCTGTTTGCCTCGATCGAGGGGCAGAGAGGGATGCCCAGGATAAGGCCCCCATTTCCCGCCGAGAAGGGGCTGTGGCAGAAACCCACCAACAACAACAATGTTGAGACATATGCCAATGTACCCTGGATCATCTCCAATGGCGCCGCCAGATACGCGACCCTCGGGACCGAGAAGAGCAAGGGGACCAAGGTCTTTGCCCTGGCCGGCAAGGTGGTCAGGGGAGGCCTGGCGGAGGTTCCGATGGGGACGACGATTCACGATCTCGTCTTCAAGATAGGCGGGGGGATCAAGGACGGCAGGGAGTTCAAGGCCGTTCAGTGCGGAGGCCCTTCGGGCGGATGCATACCCGCATCGCTGGATCACACTCCCGTGGACTTCGAGTCTATTCCCGCCACCGGCGCCATCATGGGCTCGGGCGGACTGGTTGTGCTGGATGACAAGTCCTGTATGGTGGAGATCGCGAGGTTCTTCCTGGAGTTCACCCAGAGCGAGTCCTGCGGCAAGTGCACCTTCTGCCGCATCGGAACGCTTCGGATGCTGGAGATCCTCACCCGGATCACGATGGGAGAGGGTAAGCCCGAGGATATCGGGAAGCTGGAGGAACTGGGTAAGCAGATCATGGAGGCCAGCCTGTGCGGGCTGGGACAGTCGGCGCCCAACCCGGCGCTCACCACCATCAGGTATTACAGGGACGAGTACGATGCCCATATAGCCGACAAGCGCTGTCCCGCCGGCGGCTGCAGCGCCCTGGTGGACTTCTTCATCGACGAGGACAAGTGCACGGGGTGCACGCTCTGCGCCAAGAGGTGCCCTGTGGAGGCGATCTCGGGAGAGCCCAAGAAGAAGCATGTGATAGACAATGAGAAATGCGTCCGCTGCTCTCAGTGCATAACAAGCTGCAAGTTCGAGGCGATATACACAAAATGAAAACCCAGATGACAGAGAAGATCAATCTCACGATTAACGGCAAGCCCGTAGAGGCGGCCGAGGGTCAGACCATTCTCGAGGTGGTTCGCGAGCAGGACCTTGGCTTCATCCCGACGCTCTGCCATTCGCCCGATCTCGAACCCTATGGTTCCTGCTTCCTCTGCGTGGTGGAAGTCAAGGGCCGCTGGAACCTGGTCCCGGCCTGCGCCACCCGGGTGGCTCCCGGGATGGAGGTCACGACAAGCAATGAGCGCATAACCGCGGCCCGGAAGACCGCGCTGGAGCTGCTGCTGTCAAATCACTTCGCCGACTGCGTGGCTCCCTGCTCCGAAGGCTGCCCGGCCGGCGTCGACGTGCAGGGCTATATAGCGCTCTCCGGGATGGGCCAGTACCGAAAAGCGGTCGACCTTATCCGGGAGACCAATCCGCTCCCGGCCATTTGCGGCCGTGTCTGTGTCAGGAAATGCGAGGTCGTATGCCGGCGCGGCGATGTGGACAAGCCGGTGGGCATCAATGCCATCAAGCGCTTTGTGACCGATGCGCCGGGCACCTATGACGGGGCCCCGGAGCGCGAGAAGGACACGGGCAAGTCGATCGGCATTATCGGGGCAGGTCCCGCGGGACTGACCGCGGCCTGGTTCCTGGGACGGAAGGGCCACAGTGTCAAGATCTATGAAGGCCAGAAGCGCTCGGGCGGAATGCTACGCTTTGGCATCCCCACCTACAGGCTGCCGGACGATGTGGTGGATGCCGAGGTCGACTATATCTGCAGGGCGGGAGCCGAGATCGAGTACGGCATTACCGTCGGCAAGGACATCACTCTCGATGACCTGAAGAAAAAGCATGATGCCGTATTCATCGGCACCGGCGCCTGGACCGGAAAGCCCATGAGGGTGGAAGGCGAGTTCGAGACCGAGGGTATTGTATCGGGCGTCGATTTCCTCTGGGATAAGGTGAATAATCCCGAGCAGCTTGCCGGGACTGTCGTGGTGGTCGGTGGTGGAAACACCGCGATGGATGTTGCCAGAACCTCCTGGCGGCTCAATGCCGACAAGGTGATAGTGCTCTATCGCCGGACCAAGGCGGAGATGCCGGCCGATGAGATGGAGATCGAGGACTGCCTTGACGAGGGCATCGAGATAATGGAGCTTGCCGCCCCCGTGGGCATAGTCGCTGAGGATGGGAAGCTCAAAGCGCTTCGCTGCATCCGGATGAAACTGGGCGAGCCTGATGATTCGGGCCGCCGCAGGCCCGTCCCGATGGAGGGTTCCGAGTTCGAGCTTCCCTGCCAGCTGGCGGTGGCGGCCATCGGACAGAACCCCATCCTGGACGGAATCACCTCGGCAGGGGGAGAGGACATCGAGCTCACCCGCTGGAAGACCTTCGTGGTGGATAACAAGACCATGAAGACCAATGTCGAGGGCATCTTCGCCGGCGGGGACAATGCCGATGACGGCCCGACGGTGGTGATCGACGCCATACGGGACGGCCAGAGGGCGGCCAGGGCCATACATTCCTATCTGACAGGCCGCGATCTCAAGCCCGGGCCCTTTGCCGTAAAGAAGGAGTTCTGGAGCAAGCCGGGCAAGGCCGAGCTGGGTCATATCAAGGAAAGCCCGCGCCACGAGGTCAACATGATCGAGGTGGATGCCAGGCGAGGCAATTTCACCGAGGTCGCGACCGGCCTGGAGTATGAGGACAATGTGCATGAATGTGCCCGCTGTCTCTCCTGCGGCTGCGTCCGCTTCGATGACTGCGAGCTCCGGCTTCATGCGGAGCGCTATGGCGTCGACATGGAAAAATACAAAGGCCAGGTCCGCAAGCATAAGCTGGACGACAGGCATCCCTATATAATCTATGATCCCAATAAGTGCATTCTGTGCACCAAGTGCATAAGGACATGTGCCCGAATGCTCGCAGTGCCGGCGCTGGGCCTGGTGGGCCGGGGCTTCCGCTCCGAGATGAGGCCCGCCCTGAACGAGCCGCTGGTGGAGACCAGCTGCACCAGTTGCGGCAATTGTGTGGACTCCTGCCCGACTGCTGCGCTCTCGGTCAAGTATCCCTTCCCGGGCCGGGCTTCCCTTGAGACGGACAGCGTGCCTTCGACCTGCGCCTTCTGCTCGCTGGGCTGCCCGATCGTGGTCAAGCGCTTCGGGGAGGGCCGCTATTATGTGTCTCCCTCGGGTGTGCCGGGAGAGTACCTCTGCCGCTACGGACGGTTCGGATATGAACTGTTTATAAAGCGCAGGCGCATAAGGCAGGCCGAGGTGAGGCGGGGCACAGAGAGGGCCGGGCACGACCTCTGTGAGGCCCAGCAGCTGATAGTCAACCGGATGAAGCGCGTCGCGGACAAGTACGGTCCGGAGAAGGTGGCGGTCTTTGTCTCCCCCGAGCTCACCAATGAGGAGCTCTATCTGGCCGGCCGGATCGCGCGGGAAGGCCTGGGCACCAGCAATATCGCATCGCTCACCATTCTGGGCGCCGGGAAGGAATCGGGAGTGCTTGACAGGGCCTTCGGGTTCACGGCCTCGACAGCCGACAGGAGCGTGATCGAGGACGCCGATCTCATCATATGCAATAATACCTCGCTCGAGGCCGATCACCAGGTGCTGGCGGTGGATGTTATCAATGCCGCCAAGGGCGGCGCCAAACTGATAGTGGCGAATTCGACTCTGGCCGGGATCGACCGGTTGATCTCCACGGTCGCCATGGATCCCATGAGGGGCACCGCCGCGGTTCTCTGGAACACGGTGATCGAGGTGCTGATGGAAGACGGCCACTTCAAGCCGGAGATGGTCAGGGAGATACCCGGCGCGGCTGAGTTCCTGGCCGGCCGGGCCTTCTCGATCGAGAAGGCCGTGGAAGCCTCGGGCATAGAGCCGGGGGATATACGCCGGGCCGCCGAGATCATCCGCAAGGCGAGCCGCGTGGTCTTTGTACATGGCTTCGACCGGGCTCAGGACAGCGCCGAGGGAGACCTGGAGACCCTCGCCAATTTCGTCACTCTCTTGAGGGCGGTGGGGGCAAGGGCGGACCTTCTGCTTCCAAGGGTCACGGCCAATAGCGCGGCCCTGGAGATCATGGGCGCCGATCCGGCATTCGGCCCGGGCCGCGTGCCCAAACCGGCGGGACTCAAGGGAGCGCAGGATCATGCCGGCCTTCGCGACCTTCTCGCAAACGGCGAGATAAGGGCCGCACTGGTCATAGGAGAGGATCCGATGGCCTGGGGGAGGACCGGA
>JASFOL010000063.1:0-6580 GCA_050116545.1 bacterium
ACCGGTTGCGGGATGCTGTAAAGATAATCGTGCCATTGTGAGTTGAGGGAGGCCAAAGGCAATGCCAACCATGCTGATCAAGAACGGGACAGTTGTGACCCTCGGCGAGAATAACAGCGTCATTGAGGATGGCGCCGTCCTGATCGAGGGTTCGAGAATCAAGGCGGTGGGAAAGAGCGGCGACTTCACCGACGACTATGACAGGGTGATCGATGCCCGGAACAAGATTGTGCTTCCGGGCTTTATCAATACGCACATGCACTTCTACAGCACCATGGTAAGAGGCCTGGGCAAGATGGAGCCCGCAGTCGATTTCGTCGACGTCTTGAAGAAGCTGTGGTGGAGGCTCGACAAGCAACTGGTGCTGGACGACTGCTACTACAGCGCTCTCGTTCCCCTGATCGACGCCGTCAAGAAGGGCACGACCACGCTGATCGATCATCACGCAAGCCCCTTCGCGGTCACGGGTTCCCTCGAGAGGATCGCGGATGCTGTCGGAGAGGTGGGACTCCGTGCAAGTCTCTGCTATGAGGTGTCCGACCGGGACGGCGAAGAAAGCGCGACTCAGGGCCTCAAAGAAAATCTCAGCTTCATAGAGCGGTGCAGGTCGGAGGGCGGCGACTTTCTGAGGGCGATGTTCGGGCTGCACGCCAGCTTCACCGTTTCGGACAGGACCCTTGCCAGGGCGGTGGAGATGGAGAAAGACTTCGATGTGGGTTTTCATCTTCACGTGGCCGAGGCGGCGTCCGATGAGGAGTATGCCCTTGAGCATTTCGGTATGCGGGTGGTCGAGCGGCTTGAGAAAGCCGGCGTGCTCGGCCCCAAAACCATAGCCGCCCATTGCGTCCATGTCGATGACAATGAAATGGACATACTCAAGGCCACGGATACCACGGTGGTGCACAATCCCCAGTCCAATATGAACAATGCTGTCGGCGTGGCCAATATCATAAAGATGGCGGAGAAGGGCATCAGGGTCGGGCTCGGGACCGATGCCATGACGGTCAATATGCTCGAGGAACTGAGATCCGCGCTCTGGATTCATCACCTGGCGAATCGGAATCCCTCGGTCGGTTTCATGGAATCCATGAACACCCTTGTGCTCAACAATGCCAGGATCGCCAGGCGCTACTGGGACTTCGGCATCGGCGAGCTCAGGGAAGGATATGCCGCCGACATTATCCTGATGGAGTACTATCCACCTACTCCGCTTGACGGCACCACTTTCCTGGGTCATCTTGGATTCGGCCTGTCGCAGGCGAGTGTGGATACCACGATTGTCGGGGGCAGAATTCTTTTGGAGGACGGACACCTCAAGATAGGAGTGGATGAGGAGGCGGTCGCCGGGGAGTCACGCAAGCTGGCCGCGAAGCTGTGGGAACGTTTCTAGATTAGTGAATTCGATGCCAGGTGCGGGCTGTTCGGGGAGATTCAGACGCAGGAGGTCGGAGCATGAAGTACGTAGCGCTGGTAATGGCAGTCACGATCGCAGCAGGGATATCAACAGGGTGTGGCGGTGATGATGGTTCGGGCCCCCTGGAGAATGCCGCCCCGGCGGTGACCCTGACCGACCCTGCCGACGGAGCCACGGGCATAAGTCCAAACAGGCCCGTCCGGGTCTCCTTCTCCGAGCCGATGGATGAGGCCTCGCTGGATTCCATCTTCATAGACGGCATCACGGTGGGAGCCATTGAGTATGACGGTGACACGCACACGGCGACCATGTGGCTGGCCGAGATGCCGGACGCGGAGACCGAGTACGAGGTCCGGGTGGCGGCTGCGGTTCAGGATCAGTCCGGCAAGGGCATGGAAGGCGACTACACCTTCAGTTATACCACCGGACCTTTTTCCTGCGGAAATCTCTATGATCCCTTTGAGGAGAATGATGAGATAGCGACGGCAAAGGACGTGGAGATAAACAGCCGGTACTGGCTCGTTCCCAGCTGCGGAGAATACGGGCGCTATGATTACTACAGATTCACTCTCCAGGACCCGGCCAAGGCCACGGTGAAATTGGGCTTCGTCCACTCGGACAGCACGCATTACAGGTGGGGGATCAGCTTCTATCGTGAAGACGGGAGCGACTACGCACAAGTAGGATATGCCCCGGTCACCTTCCCGCGCGAGCTGTCCTATCACTTCTCTTTCCTGCCGGGGACCTACTATGCCCTGATTTACGGGCAGGACAATGGACCGTTCACCGGGATCTACAATTTCACCATTGAGACCTCTGAGCCCTGCCAGGATGATGAATACGAGGACAATGACTTTCCGGACGAAGCCAGGCCCATAACGGCCGGCCTGCACGAGGGGCTCAGGGGCTGCCATGTGGACCAGGACTATTACACCATTGATATGGAGGCCGGAAAGACCCTCAGGGTCACCATGTCCGAGTTCAGCTCGGTCGGCGGAAGCCGGATGCTCAATATAACGGGTCCGGGTGCCAATGTCGGCGGCATAAACCAGACCGAACCCAGGGTGGAGACGGTGCTCGCCCAGGCCGGAACTTACATGATCAGGGTCCGGTGGTGGGACGATGGCGTGATCTATGATCTCAATGTGGAAGTGCTGGACTGAGCCGTTTGGCCGGCGGCGGATTTCGGCAGGCTGGATAAAAAGGCGGTGCTTCGAGGCATCTGACACCGGTGAGGGTTTTCTGCACCAGACCCACAGGCCCAGGGAGGTGTAAAATGAAGGCGGCTTCTGTCATCTGCGCATTGCTTGCGGTCATGTCGGGAAGTCTTGCCACGGCTGGCAACAACCCGGAGGTCGGAGTCAGTGTCCACGTGATGGCGCACGCTTCCAAGCGGACCTGCTCCGGCGGGCTTCCTTCCATACGCGGGTGTGAAGATGTGAAGACCGGCGAGTCCAGCGCCGATGCCGACTGCTTTCCCGTTTTCTATGAGCTCTCCGAGTACCTGGGGGTCGAGTATGGCCTCACCTGGCCCGGCAACTACACCTGCACCTTCACAAGCTGCAGCGATCTCGTGATAGGGGAGATCATAAATCCCGGCGACGGCATCGCCCATACCTGGCTTTCATGCCAGGCCGGCCGGGTGGCGATTCCAGGTTGGGCGAGGATCTATGAACCCGCGGGCGGCAGGGTCTGCGTGGTCCCGCCCCCGGCCACGGGCGAGATCTATGTGCTCGACTGTGACGACGGGCTTGACGGCCCCGAGGAGACTCCGTCTTGCGCGGGGATAGGCGGCAGGCCGGGTGATGATCCCTGTGGCGGCTATCGGCCGCCCACGGAGGAGGGCACCTGGGGCGAGATCAAGACCATGTTCGATTAGCCAGGAGGCATCAGGATGGGTGTAACATTCCACCAGTATCTCGAAGATCACGGGCTTCTGCTCATGATCGCCGCCGACACCAGTTTCAAGCCGGGGCTGATCGTTGAGCGCGACAATGGGGGCTTCTGGCCCTTCGATGATATCCGTTATTTGCTCCGGGATGAGAGTCTATCCTTCAAGACGGTACTGGTGGAAGCTGATATGCCCGACGTGATCAGTGGCCGCAAGAAGGTCGGCGCCGGTGGAAGTCTGGATCTACCCCCGTTCCTCTCGATAAGCGGCGGTCTGGAGAGTTCGCGCTATGTCAATGTCAGGATAGGTGAGGTGCGCACGCGCTGCTTCACCGAGCCGCGGCTCAAGCTCTGGAACCAGCTCAGGCGCATGCTCAAGAAGTCGAAGCGGCGACACCCAAGTCTATGGGAAGGCCTGAAGAGGAAGCATTACTGTGTTCTGAGCACCTGGTACACGAGCAAATACACCGTCGACCTGAGCAATGCGCTCCCAGCCAAACTCGGGGTCCGCTTTGAGCGCGATATAGCCGTCCAGGCCGGAGTCACACTCGACATCGACCGCGAGTCCAAGGTGATCAATGTCACCGATACGCATCAGGTGCCATTCGCCTTCCATGGCGAGCAGCTGAAGATATAGCCGTTCCCTCTTTATTCCAGGTAGCCCAGGCTCTTGAGGATATTGATCCGTTCGCTCTCCCTGGCGGACGGGATAGGCGCCGGCCGGAGGCCTCCGTCTTCCACCCAGGCCGAAAGGACAGAGTCGAGCCGGACCGCGTCGCGGGGAAGATCCGGGAAGAGGTTGTCGGTCTCAACGGGGTCCGTATCCAGGTCATAGTACTCCTTGACGAGAGGAGCCTGGCGGACCTCTTTCCATATCAGCTTGGCATCGGCCGTTCTCACAGCGTGCCTTGGCTCGCACTTCTCCGGGAAAGGAAAGGTTTCGGAGAAAGCGGCCTCGGTCGTGGGCTCTCCGCCGCCTTCCAGCAAGGGCATCAGGCTCTTGCCCTCGGCGCGGCGGGGACACCTGATGTCAAGCAGGTCGAGAACCGTGGGAAAGATGTCCAGGCTCTGGACCAGCTCGCCGATTCGCTGCCCAGCCGGAACCGGGCCGGGTATATGCATTATGAGAGGAACCATGATGCACTCATCGTATAGGGCTATGTCGTGCCCGAAGTAGTTCTCATGTTCATAGAGAAGCTCCCCGTGATCGGCCGTCAGAATCACGATGGTGTTCTCCATCAGGTTCATCGACGACAGCGCATCCAGCAGGTGGCCGACCTGGGCGTCTGAGAAAGCCACTTCGCCGTCATAACATCCGGACAGATAAGCCACATCCTCGGGGGCCAGCTGGATCCCTTCACGCCAGACCTTCATTATGAAATCAGGATCGCTGCTGGCCGTGCCGGTGTAGCCTGACGCGAAAGCCTCATGATACCGGGGAGGAGGATCATAGGGCCGGTGAGGATGGAACCAGTGAACCCACAGGAAGAATTTCGAGTCGGCATGCTGCTCAAGCCAGGGCAGCACTCCCATGGCGGTCGTGGCATCCGTCTCTCTGACTTTGAGCGCCTGGCGCTCGGGTATTGACGCCTCCTTGTGGACTTCCCAATAGGTATCGAAGCCCTGGTTCAGACCATACTTGGAATCCAGCGCATGGCTGCTGATGAAGGCGCCCGTCACATAGCCCCTTTGCTTCAAGATCTCTGCAAGCGTCTCTTCTTTCTCCTCCACCACGCTCTCGTGGCTGATGGTCAGATTGGTCCGTGGAGTGGTGCCAAGGAAGATGGATGCATGGGACGGGAGCGTCTGGGATGACTGGCAGACCACGTTCTCGAAGAGGGCTCCGGCCTCGGCGAACCGGTCGATCCTGGGGCTTGTGGGCCGGTCATAACCATAGCACCCGAGGCGGTCTGACCTCAGCGTGTCGATGGTTATGATGACGACATTGTAAGACGGCTCATTTCCGCAAGTCGAAAGCAGAGACAGCGGAATCACGAGCAGCATAAGCCGGCAGGCAGTTTGCGCTAATCGTCTCATCGCATTTGAAATCTACCATAAGCCCTGCGGCGAGTCAAATCACGCCATCGGCGTGGATGTTGAAAAGGCCGGCCGGAGATGTTATGTTTGGCTCATGAAACTCTCTCGCCTTATCCTGCTGGTCATGTTCTGCCTGGTGCTGGCGGCCACCTGCAGCACCCGGCCTGAGCAGCCCAATATTGTTCTGATTGTGGTGGATGCGCTGAGACCGGACCATCTTGGCTGCTACGGGTACTCCAGGCCAACATCACCAAATATCGATGAACTCGCGGCTGAAGGCGTCAGGTTCGAGACCGCAATAACCCAGGCGCCGTGGACCAAGGCATCATTCCCGAGTTTTCTGACCTCGCTGTATCCCTTTCAACACGGCGTTATGAAGTGGGAAGCGGTGCTGCCTGAAACGCTGACCACTCTTGCCGAGACCCTTGGCGATGCCGGGTATCAGACCGTCTGCGTGATGCACAGGGTCGGCCTGGATGGAAGATACCGCATATTGCAGGGTTTTCAGGAGGAGATCATTGTGATCAAGGGCCGGCAGGGCGCTGTCAATACCGCGGCCGGGGCGCTCAGGGCCCTCAAAGCCTGCTCGCCCCCTTTCTTCCTGATGGTGCATTTCTTCGATACGCACAAGCCCTACAGGGTACCCGATAAGTATGTCGATCTTGTCCGCGGCCAGGCCGGTATCGAGCCTTTCCATTGGGAATCGAAGCCCTATGTGGAGGCTTTCGAACGGCCGACCGATGAAGAGATCATGGGCGATATGCTGCTCTATGATGCCGGCGTCAGGTTCGCCGACGAGGGCATAGGACAGATTGTCGATAACCTTAAAGAGACCGGCCTGTTGGAAAACACCATCATAGTCATAACCGCGGATCACGGCGAGTCCTTCTGGGAACACGGCCTGCCCCTTCATACCACGAATGTCTATGATGAGGCGATAAAGGTCCCGCTGATCATCAGCTCCCCGTCTATCGATCAAAGGGGGGCGACCGTCCGGGAGCAAGTGAGATTGCTTGACCTTTTCCCGACCCTGGTTGACTTTGCGGGACTCGAGATTCCGCGTCAGTGCGAGGGCTCGAGCCTCCTGTATCTCCTTCGTACGGGGAAACGGCAGGAACGGGATGGCACTTTTCTACCGAGCGATCTGGCTCTCTGTGAGTGTACGACCAAGCGGCGGCCGGCGACCCGATGCCTGCGATCCAGCGAGTGGAAGATCATAGTGGAGTCATTGACTTCCTC
>JASFOL010000064.1:0-6540 GCA_050116545.1 bacterium
CCCGCCACGCCGTCCAGGCTCAGATTCCACTCCCGGCATTATCCGCTGGCAATTTGAGCGAAACCTTTTAATTTAGAGGTAATCAAAATAGTGACTCTTAGAAGAGTCATTGCGGAGGAGTTATAGAAGTTGTCAAATGTTGTCAAAAATGTAGGTTATGTGCCGACAGAGGTCGGCAGATATGTAGTCCCTGCTGCAACCAAGAGCAACAGGGGTCGTTCGAGTGCAAGCTTCCTTCTCCCAGTGTCTGCGACAGGGATGTTGCAGGTTAACGGGAAGCCGCACTCACTTTGCTTCGTCCGGCGCTGTCTCCGGGTTCCTTTTGGGTCGCGCCGAAGCTCCCGGTTTTTCAGGATGGTGTGACGGCGCCGGGCGGGGCAACTTCACTTTTGGGAGGTAACGGATGGGAAGCCTAAACAGGGCACAGAAACAGTATCTTGAAGAAAAGTTCGGGAAGCGCGTGACCTTCAACAAGACCGAGCGGAAGCTCTACGGTCACGACATCGCGGTCATACCTCCTATGGTGAAGCCCCTGGTGGGAGACACCACTCCGGACGCGGTTGTGCTGATCGACTCGGAGCAGGAACTGATCGAGATCATGCGATGGGCCTATGACAACGGTATACCCGTCACCCCAAGGGCCAAGGCATCATCGGGGTATGGTGGCGTCCTGCCCTTGAAGAAAGGCCTGGTGGTGGACTTCTACCGGATGAACAAGGTCCTCGAGATGGACAAGAACGCCATGACGGCCAGGGTGCAGGCAGGGGTGGTCTGGGAAAAACTTGATAAGGTGCTCGCGCGTCAGGATCTGGCGCTTCGCCTTTATCCGACCAGCGCTCCGGGATCCACCGTCGGCGGCTGGCTGGCCCAGGGCGGATCCGGCATCGGCTCCTATGAGTATGGATGGTTCAAGGACAATGTCGTGAGTGCCAGGGTCGTAATGCCCGACGGCTCGGTCAAGGAGTTTGCCGGCGATGATCTGGATCTGATCTCGGACGCCGAGGGCACCACCGGGTTCATCAGCGAAGTGACGATTAATGTCAGACCGCTCGAAGAGCTGGGGGTGATCTCGATCGCGTGCAAGAATCCTCATTGCACCCAGCACCTCTACCAGGCGATCGCGGATGAGGACCTTCCGATCTGGTCCAGCATGTTCATCAATCCCAGGATGGCGAAGCTCAAGAACCAGGCGCCCTTGAGGGTGCATCACGGCAAACCGGCCGAGGAGCGTGTTCTTCTTCCCGAGGCCTTCATCACCACGGTCGCTTTCAAGGCCGAGGACCGGGACAAGATCGCCCCCAGGCTTGCGGAGCTGGCAAAGGCTCACAATGCCGAGATCCTGCCTGATGAGATAGCCGAGCATGAGTGGGAAAACCGCTTCAAGTTCATGGTGGTCAAGCGCCTGGGCCCGAGTCTGGTTCCGGCGGAGGTTGTGATACCACTATCGGCCCTGGGCGATGTGATGGAAGAGATAGAGGGCAAGATCGACCAGCCCATCGTCAAGGAAGGCGTGATAATAAAGAAGGGCCTGGATGGAAAGCCCGAGGTGGTGTTGCTCGGCTTCATCCCGAGCGACGAGCGGAAGTTTGCTTACAACTTCGTGTTCGGCCTGGTGATGACCGTGATGAACATCGCGGCGCGTCACGGCGGCCGTCCCTATTCCACGGGCATCTACTTCACCCGGATGGCGAACGAGGTCCTGGGCAAGGAGCGTGTCCGGAAGTTAAAGGAATATCAGAAGAAGGTCGATCCCAAGTCGCTGCTCAATCCCGGGAAGGTCACCGGCGACGGCGTGATGGGATTGCTCCTGGGCGTGGCCAGCAAGTTCGAGCCGATAATCAGGCCGTTCGGCAACTATGTGAAAACGCATGTGGGCGAGCGGCCCACCAAGCCTGTCAAGGGCATCCCGGCGGAGGTCGCCTGGTATGCCTATAGCTGTTCACAATGCGGATACTGTGTCGACGAGTGCGATCAGTTTTACGGGCGCGGCTGGGAAAGCCAGAGTCCGAGGGGCAAGTGGTACTGGCTGCGCGAGTTCATGGCCGGCCGGGAGAAGTGGAACCAGGCGATGGTGGACACGATCATCTCCTGCACCACCTGCGAGCTCTGCAATATGCGCTGCTCCACATCGCTTCCCATCGAACAGTCCTGGCTGGCCCTGAGGGGCAAGCTGATTCACGAAGACGGCAGGATGACCTTCCCGCCGTTCGAGATGATGGTGGCTGCGCTTGAGCGAGAGGGCGACATCTGGGCCGGGTATCGCAAGGACCGGTCGGTGTGGTTCCCTGAGGACCTCACGGCAAAGCACGGCCCGGGCAAGAAGTCCAAGAATGTCTATTTCGCAGGCTGCACCGCCAGCTATGTGGAAGACGATATAGGCATAGGCAGCGTCAGGCTGCTCGACGCGGCCGGGGTCGACTTCACCTATCTGGGTGAAGAAGAGACCTGCTGCGGGACACCGATGCTGGTCGCCGGAAAGTGGACGACCTTCGAAGATATCGTCAGGAAGAATGTCGAGGCGGTCAACAGGGCTGGCGCCGACACCGTGATATCCTCCTGTCCGGCCTGTGACATGATGTGGCGGCACGTCTATCCCAAGTGGGCCAAGAAGCTCGGCCTGGAATTCAATATCACAGCCAAGCACTACTCAGAGGTCGTGAGCGAGAAGCTCAAGGCGGGCGAGTTCAAGTTCCCCGGGAACGGCGATGACAAAGGCGGCAAGAAGAAGACCAGGGTCACCCTGCATGACTCATGTCACATGGGAAGGGTCTCCGGAGTCTATGAGGAGCCGCGCGACCTGATAAAGGCCGTGCCCGGCACCGAGTTTGTGGAGATGACCCATCATCACGATGAAGCCCACTGCTGCGGCAGCGTCCTGACCCTGCTCAAGGAGCCGGATGTTGCGGCCGACCTGGGCAAGACCCGGCTGGAGGAAGCGACAGAGGTCGGAGCGGAGAAAGTGCTGGCGCTCTGTCCGTGCTGCCAGTTCCAGCTTCGGGTTTCCGCCGAGGCCAAGAACATACCCATAGAGGTGCAGGATCTTTCTCACTTCGCGGCGGAAGCGCTCGGGTTTGATCTTCCCGACCCGCATCCGGAGGTGAGGGCCCAGTGGAAGGTGTTCGAGGGCATGATAGCTCTGATGACGCCAGAGGGTTTCGCGGGGCTGATGGGAACCATGTGGCCGGAGCTCATTGACGCGATGCCAATGGGCATGGGCAAGATGATGCGCTCCATGGGCAAGATCCCCGGCGCGCTCAACCTTATGAAGCCGATGTTCCCGGTCTTGTTCCCCAGGCTTCTGCCTATGATGATGCCCAAGGTGATGCCCACAATGCTGAAGCGCGTGGGCGAGTTGATTCCGATGCCGGACTATATGAGCGAGCAGATGCCGACGCTCATGCCGAAGGTGATGGACAATTTGATGCCCCATATGATAGGAGATGTGGTACCTCTGGTTACTCAACCTATGATAGATTATCTGCAAGGCAAGAAAACAGCGCGGGCGGCTTAGCGCCCCGCGCTTAACTCGGTGCGTTCCTCTAAGGTACGAGTGAAGAATGGGAGCGCATCGAACCACATGGGCCCTCAGACGGAGGTGTGAGATGAGAAGGAACGGGCTCCTGATACTGGTTGTCGCAGCACTGACAATGACAGTGCTGTCGTCGGCCGCCTTCGCGACCAATGGGTATTTCTCCCATGGCGTCGGCCAGAAGGCGAAGGGAATGGCCGGGGCGGGTGTTGCCTATCCCCAGGACGCGCTTGCCGCCGGGATAAACCCCGCGGGAATGGCGTTCGTCGGGAACAGGTTCGACATCGGCCTGGAGTGGTTCAGTCCCGACCGCGGCAGCGAGATCGCCGGGAACGACTTCCCCGGTGTCGATGCCAAGTATGACGCCAATGACAAGAGCAACTTCTTCATCCCTGAGCTGGGTTACAACAGGATGATGAACGAGGCCATGGCTCTGGGAATCGCGGTATTCGGACGTGGCGGGATGAACACGGCCTACACGACCCCGGTACCCCTGTTCGCGGGCCAGGAAGGCACCAAGGCGGGCGTGGACTTGAACCAGCTCTACTTCGTGCCCAATCTCGCCTACATGATCAATGAAAACCACTCGATCGGCGTCGGCATCGACATCGTGTACCAGTGGTTCAAGGCGACCGGCCTCCAGAACTTCGACAATGATATGATGACGAGCGCCCCGGGCAAGGTCACCGACAATGACAATTCGACCTCGTTCGGCGCCGGCGTCACGGTCGGCTGGATGGGCCGCTTCAGCCCGATGATCGCAGCGGGTCTTGCCTACCAGAGCCGTGCCTATATGAGCGAGTTCGATGACTATGCGGGGCTCTTCGCCGAGAAGGGCGACTTCGACATACCGCCGATGCTCACAGGTGGTTTCACGCTTACCCCGTCGGAGCGGATGGTGCTGGCGCTTGATATCGCGCAGATCTGGTACAGCGAGGTCAAGTCCATCAACAACCCGCTGCTCCCCAACCTGGGCATGTACCAGCTGGGCACCGAGAACGGCGCGGGCTTCGGCTGGCAGGACATGACCGTTTACAAGCTGGGCGTTGCCTTCGATCCCAATGAGGCCTGGACCCTGCGTGGCGGCTACAACTATGGCGAGCAGCCGATTCCGACATCGGAAACCCTGTTCAATATCCTCGCCCCCGGCGTGGTGGAAAGCCACCTGACCCTGGGCGCGACCTGGAGATTGAAGCCCGGGATGGAGCTCACCGCCAGCTACATGCATGCATTCGAGAAAGAAGTCAAGGGCGAGAACTCGATCATCCCCGGACAGCCGGACGTGGGTGGTATGGGAGGCGGCGAGGCCAACCTCCGGATGAACCAGAACTCCTTCGGAATAGCATTGGGACTGAATCTGTAGTATGGCGAAGCTGAGTTTCAAGCCCCTGACTCCGGCAACGTGGAAGGACCTTGAAGCCCTCTTCGGAGAGCGCGGGGCCTGCGGCGGCTGCTGGTGCATGTGGTGGAGACTCACCCGTTCGGAGTGGGAGCGCAGAAAGGGCTCCCTCAACAAGCGGGCCTTCAAGCGAATAGTCTATTCAGGCGAGGTGCCCGGCATAATAGCTTATGCCGGGCGCCTTCCTGTAGGATGGTGTGCCGTGGCTCCCCGCGAGAGTTTCTCGGCCCTGGAGCGCTCACGCGTTCTCAAGCCCGTTGATGAAAAGCCTGTCTGGTCCATCGCCTGCTTTTTCATAGCGCGGGCTTACCGGGGAAAGGGCGTGGCGGCAGGCCTGGTCGGGGCCGCGGTTGAGTTCGCCGGCAGGAAGAAGGCGAAGATCGTTGAGGCCTATCCGGTGGAGCCCCGCAAAGGGCGGCTTCCCGACGCCTTCGCATGGACCGGTACAGTTTCGCTGTTTCGGAAGGCCGGGTTCAAGGAGGTCCTCCGCCGCTCGAAGACGCGCCCCATTATGCGCCGCACAGTGGGCCACACAGTACGCCGCTCATCAAGCCTCTCATGAATCGCATTTCCCGGTGACGTCGGTGTCGGCGCCCCGGTAGCCCAGCAGCGAACCGTCATCGTCGAGTATCGGAACCCCGCTGGTCGAGAGCATGACCTCATGGCCATCCTTGTGGATGTTCCGGTTCAGGTGATTGCGGAAGGGCTGCTTGGTGGCGAACATGTCGAAGGCCGCTTCCCTGGCACTCTCCCGCTCCTCGGCCGGGAAGAGATCATAGAAGTGCTTCCCGAGGATTTCTTCCGGCTCATAACCCAGGATCCGCTTTACCACCGGGCTTGAATACGTGTAGATCCCATTGGCGTCCACTTCCCATATCCACTCGGTGGCATGCTCGGCTATGTCCCGGAACCGCTGCTCACTCCGTTTCAGAGCTTCTTCGGCGCGCTTGCGCTCGGTGACGTCCTTGGTTGTCGCGATGAAACCCCTGGGTCCGCCATCGGCGTCCTTGATCACCGCCGAATCGAACTCGCCGACAAAGCGTGTTCCGTCCTTGCGCAGGAAGGTGTATTCCGCAAGCCTGATGAAGCCCTCCTTGAGGGTCAACTTGAGATTGGCGAGCGCCTTGGTCTGGTCCTCCGGGGCTATGAGCTCGAAGGCGCTCTTGCCCACGAGATCCTCGGGCACTTCGTATCCGTAGAGCTGCACGGCCCGCGGCGAGACCTCGGTTATGGTCCCCTGAAGATCGGTCACGGTTACCGCATCGGTGGTGGTCCGCACCAGCGTCGCGTACATCTCCTCTTTTTCCCTGATCACAGCGCCCGCGAGTTTGGCCTCCGTCACGTCGGCCATGATGCCGGTGAACCCGGTCAGCCGCTCATCCTGGTAAAGTGGGCGGCTTGATACCCTTACGTGATGAGTCTTGCCGTCCTTGGAAAGCACCTTGATCTCATGGGTTTGAAGCCCACCGCTCAGGCTCTGCTCCAATTTGACCAGGAAGCCCGCGGCGTCATCCGGATGAACGAAGCAGTCGAAAGGCTTTCCGGCTATCTCAGAGGGGGAGTAACCAAGGACTCTATCCATCACGGGACTTATGTAGGTGAACCGGCCCTT
>JASFOL010000065.1:0-6492 GCA_050116545.1 bacterium
TCCATCACGAAGTTGACATAGCCGATGCCCCGCTTCTTGGTGGCGGCGACCCCCGCCGCATACTCGACCATCTTCTCCTGGACCCGCGGCCCTGACCAGTTCCACTCGACCCTCGGGGCCCCCTTCGGGCACACCAAAATGCACTCGGCACAGCCCACGCAGATGCCGGTGTCTATCACGGCCTTCTTGTTCTTGATGGTTATGGCCTTGACCTGGCACCACTGCATGCACTTGCCGCAGCCCGAGCACTTCTCGGCCGATATCGACGGCCTGACATCCGAGTGCATCGCCAGTTTTCCGGCGCGGCTTCCTCCACCCATTCCCAGGTTCTTAAGCGCGCCGCCTATGCCGGTCAGCTCATGTCCCTTGACATGGGTGAGAACCACCATGGAGTCGGCCCTGGCTATATCGGCCGCGATCTTGACCTCTTTGAAGTGTTTGCCATCAATCTCCACGCTCTCGTACTGGCCCCCTTTGAGGCCGTCGGCGATTATCACCGGAACACCGGTCGAGGCATAGGAAAAGCCGTTCTCAACGGCGGTGGCGATATGCCTGACGCTGTTCGAACGGGTTCCAACATAGAGTGTATTGGTGTCCGTGAGAAACGGCGCCCTGCCATTCTCGGCCAGCAGCTCTACAACCGCTCTCACATAGGGTGTCCTTAGATATGCGGTCGAGTCCTTCTCACCGAAGTGGAGTTTGACCGCCACCAGGTCTCCCTCGGCCGTCACCTTGAGCAGATTGGCCTGCTTCAGGGCCTTCCTCATCTTGTCAAGCACACTCCTGTTGCTGTCGGCCCTCAGGTCAACGAAGTAAACTTTGGACGCATTCGCCTTCTTTTTCATCAAATTTCCGCTCCCTTCAATATCTCACGGGCGTGAAGACGCGCGGATTCCTCAGCGCTCCCCCCGCCTATCATCCGGGCAAGCTCGAGCACCCGCTCTTCGCCCTCAACCAGTTCCACGCGTGTGACCGTCCGGCCGGCAACCGTAGCCTTGTCGACAGCCAGATGGAGATCGGCCGGCGCGGCTATCTGCGGAAGATGGGTTATGCAGACCACCTGCCTGCTCCCGGCCACCTCCCGGAGTTTGGCACCCACCACACGCGCCATGTCACCGCCGATTCCCGAATCTATCTCATCGAAAATCATCGTATCCACCTGATCGATGTCCGCCAGTATTCTCTTAAGCGAGAGCATCACCCTGGAGATCTCCCCCCCGGAGGCTATGCGCGTCAGGGGAAGCAGGTCCTCTCCTCTGTTGGTCCGAACGAAGAACTCGGCCGCGTCCATGCCCTGCGCGCCGACCCTGAAGGAGTCACCGTCAGCATCCCTGACCTCTTCGCCGTCCTCCAATTCCTCGAACATGACCCGGAATTCGCCGCCTTCTATGCCCAGCGATGAGAGTTCCAGCTGGATCAGTTTCTCGAAGCGCTTCGCGGCCTTCCTGCGCTTCCCGGAAAGGTCCCGGGCCAGCCCGGCCAGATCGGCCTCTACCTTCTCGCACCCGGCCTTGAGTTCGCCCAGCTCGAGCAGGAGCTCGTCCCGGTTGTCCACTCCGCGCCTCAGGCGCGCCAGGTGCTCCAGCACCGCCTCTATGGTCCGGCCATGCTTGCGCTTGATCCGGTCGATCGCCACGCGCCGGTCGCGAAGCCCCTCGAGACGGCCCGGGTCAAGATCGACTGCAGAGAGGCTGTCTCTCAAGCTCTCGGCCACATCCTTGATAATCACATGGGCCTCCCGGAGAGACTCGGCAAGCGAGCCAAGATCTTCAGAGTAGCCGGCGATTCGCTCAAGGAGTCCGCCTGCAATGGAGATCTGCTTGAGTGCGGCATCGTCCCCGTCATAGATGGCGTCCATCGCCCCCTCACCAGCCTCTATGATCTTCTCCGCGTGCTCCAGGAGGCTGATCTCCTGCTCCAGGCTCTGATCCTCATTGGGCTTGAGGTGGAGTTTCTCTATCTCATCGATCTCGAACCTGATGAAGTCCTCCCTGGAGGTGACATTGGCGATCTCTTCTTCCAGATCGCTTATGCGTTTCAGGGCCTCGAGCAGGTCCTGGCGCTTCCGGGCCACCTTGTCGCGCAAGGGAAAGAGATGGCCGAAACCGTCGAGAAAGTCGATGTGGAACCTGGGCTGCAGCAGAAGCTGATGTTCGTGCTGGCCGTGGAAGTCGACCAGCATGTCTCCCAGTCTCCTGAGGCGCGCCAGAGTGATCGGCTTGCCGTCCAGCCAGGCCCTGGAACGGCCCTCGCGGCTCAGCTCACGCGCCAGCACCACCTCGTCGGCGGCAGCAGTGCTTGCGGAGATTCCATCAGGGGCTTCCGCGCGCCAGGCGGATGGAATCCTGAACCTGGCCTCGACCCGGCAGCCGTCGCTCCCTTTTCTTATCACCTCGTCGGAGAATTTGCCACCCAGCAGGAAGCTCAGGGCCCCCACGATGATGGACTTTCCTGCCCCGGTCTCTCCTGTGAGCACATTCATTCCGGGACTCAGCCGGACAGAGATGTCATCGATGATCGCGAAGTCGCGAACGCGAAGTTCAATCAGCATGGTCACGCGTCTTTTTCAAGACTTCCTGCGGGTGTCCCCCCACTTCAATTTACCCCTCAAGACCTCATAGAATGTTCTGTATCCAGATGACACCAGGAGAGTCTTACGCTCAGACCTGCTGAACACGATCCGGTCTCCGGTGACAAGATTGAATCCTACCTGACCATCCACAGTCAGCGTGACCTCCGGCTCTCCGTGGCAGGAATAGCCGGCCCACAGATCGACGCTGAGCTCCTGATCCGGAGCCAGGATCATGGGCCTCACCGCAAGCGTATGCGGACAGATCGGGGTGGCGATCACGGCTTCCATTTTGGGATTGACGATCGGGCCCCCGGCGGATAGCGAATAAGCGGTCGAGCCGGTCGGGGTCGAGACTATCAGGCCATCGGCGGTGTAGGTCGCAAGATAGTTGCAGTCCACCGCCATCTTCAGCTCCACCACCCTCGAGAGGGCGCCCTTGTTGATCACCATGTCATTGAGGGCGGTATAGGAGGCCACCTGTTCGCCGTCCCTGAAGACCGCCGCATCCACATTCATCCGCTCTTCGCACTTGCAGCCATCGGTGATGATCTCTTCAAGCGCCTCATACATCTCCGGCAGGGCAACCTCGGTGAGGAAGCCCAGGCTCCCCACATTGACGCCGAGTATCGGAATGCGCCGGTCCTCCACCATGCGGGCGGCTCTCAGAAGGGTTCCGTCCCCACCCAGCGCGATCACCATGTCGCTCTCCTCGGCCATCACTTCCGGAGAAACATACTCGCCCTCTCCGAGCAGTTCGGACAGATCATCCCAGATCGCCGCCTTCTTGCCCCGGGCCTTGATCCAGACAATCAGATTCTCAACCAGGTCCTTCATCTCGGGTTTGCGTTTGTTTCCAACCACTCCGATTGTTTCAATCATCTCTCACCTGACCCTGCTTAGGCTCTTCTTCACCGTTTTGACTATGGCATCCGGAGAAAGCCCCGCCTCCTTCAGGAGATCATGCCTCGGCGCATGCTGCAGGAACCTGTCCGGCAGTCCGATGATCTTCAGGGGAACCGTCAGGCCCCTGGCCGCCATCATCTCGCAAACGGCGCTTCCGAAGCCCCCGGCCACGGCATTCTCCTCAACCGTCACCACCAGGGTGACCGATGAGATGATGCCGCACAGCAGATCCTCATCAAGAGGCTTCGCGAATCTGGCATCTACCACCCAGGCCTTGATTCCCTGCTTCTCAAGCTCTTCAGCCGCCTCGCAGCACGGGTTGACCATCGAACCGATACCGATCAGGGCGACGTCTCCTCCCCGACGCAATACCTCGGCCTTTCCTATCTCCAGCGGTACCGGCTCCGAGCTGATATCGGCCCCGACCCCGTAGTCCCTCGGATACCTGAGGGCCACCGGCCCGGCCCTGTATTCGACCATCGTGGCCAACATGTTTCTCATCTGGGTCTCGTTTCTGGGAGCCATCACCACCAGGTTGGGTATCTGGCGCAGATAGCTCAGGTCATATGTGCCGTGATGCGTTGGGCCATCCTCACCCACCACGCCTCCCCTGTCCACCGCGAAGGCCACGTTCAGGCCCTGGAGGGCCACATCATGAATGATCTGGTCATATGCTCTCTGAAGGAATGTCGAATAGATCGCAACCACCGGTTTGAGGCCCGCCTTGGAGAGCGCGGCCGCGAAGGTCACAGCATGCTGCTCCGCGATCCCCACGTCGAAGAAGCGGCCGGGGAATTCCTCCCTGAACCTCGTGAGCCCCGTGCCGTCGGGCATGGCCGCGGTTATTGCCACAAGGTCTTCATGCTTCCGGGCAAGATCCACAATCGTCTCGCCGAAGACCTGAGTATAGGACGGATGCCCGGATCTCTTCTCGAGTATCCCTGTCTTCTTGTCGAAGGACCCGATGCCGTGGAACTTGCTCGCGTTCTTCTCGGCATGATGATAGCCCTTGCCCTTGGTGGTCACAACATGGACCAGCTGGGGCCCCGTGAAGTCCTTGATGTGGTCCAGCACGCTGACCAGGCCCTCCACATCATGGCCGTCAACGGGCCCGAAGTACCTGAAACCCAGCTCCTCGAAGAGAATTCCGGGAACCACCAGGTTCTTGAGGCTCTCCTTGATGCGGCCGCCCAGCGACTGGGCCTTTCCTCCGAATGTCGGGATCTTGCCAAGCAGTTCCCACACGTCGGCTTCGAATCTGCGGTACACCGGGGCCGAGATCAGCCGCGTGAGATACTGGCTCATCGCGCCCACATTGCGGGAGATGGACATCCTGTTCTCGTTGAGGATCACTATCATGTTCTTCTTGAGATGTCCGGCCTGGTTGAGGCCCTCGAAGGCTATGCCTCCTGTGAGGGCGCCGTCCCCGATCACAGCCAGGACGCGGTAATTATCTCCGGCAAGGTCCCTCGCGCAAGCGAAACCCAGGGCAGCCGAGATCGAGGTGCTGGCATGTCCGGTCCCGAACGCGTCATGCTCGCTTTCGGTAATCTTGGGAAATCCGCTTATGCCGCCCATCATCCTCAGGGTCTTGAAGGAGTCCCTTCTGCCGGTCAGGATCTTGTGCGCATATGCCTGATGACCCACATCCCAGACTATCCTGTCTCTCGGCGAATCAAGACAATAGTGGATGGCAAGGGTCAACTCGACCACCCCGAGGCTCGGCGCAAGATGCCCGCCGGTGGTCGAGACCGTGGAGATGATATAGTCCCTTATCTCCTGGGCAAGCGAAGGAAGCTCCTCGACGGAGAGTTTCTTGAGGTCGGCCGGACCGTCTATTTTATCAAGGTAAGGCGTTTTCGGCTACCTCCTCATGAAACACGATTGATCACAAGGTCGGCCAGGCCCCGGAGCGGCAGCCCCGGATCCCCGAGACCGGCGATCACATCGCGGGCCCCGGCTATCAGCTCCCCGGCGATTTCCCTGGAGCGTTCGAGGCCGTAAACACCGGGGTACGTGGCTTTCTCCTTCCGGCTGTCAAGGCCGGCTCCGGACTTGAGCTCTCCGAACCCCCCTTCAACATCAAGTATGTCATCCGTGATCTGAAAAGCAAGGCCTACCTTCTCGCCATAGGCCGCCATCCTTGCGATCATGGCCTCATCCGCTCCAGCGGCCACGGCCCCGCATCTGGCCGTGGAGGTGATCAGCGCCCCTGTCTTCCGTGAGTGGATATAGCTGACGGTCTCCTCGCTGACCGGCCTGCCCTCACTCTCCATGTCGACCACCTGTCCGGCGACCATGCCGTCCACGCCGATGGCGCGCGTGAGATCCTCCAGCACCCTGAGACAGCGCTCGGGGCCCAGCTCGGCGCCGGCCACTCTGACCACCAGCTCGATGGCATGGGTCAGGAGGGCGTCTCCGGCCAGGACCGCGATCGCCTCGCCGAACACCTTGTGATTGGTGGGCATTCCCCGCCTCAGATCATCGTCGTCCATACAGGGCAGGTCGTCGTGGATGAGGGAATAGGTATGGATAAGCTCTATCGCGCACGCGACGGGCATCACGCCGTCTCCCTCGCCGCCGGCTGCCCGGGAGCTCGCCAGGCAGAGTATGGGACGAAAACGTTTGCCGCCGCTGAAGACACTGTACCTCATCGCCTTGTGCAGGCTCTCCGGATAGGTTTCTCCGGAGGGAAGGCAGCGGTCAAGGGCTTCCTCGACCTCCACCTTCCTGGCGTCCATATAGGTCTTGATATCGAAACTCATGTGTGAGCCCATTGTTCAAGGTCGGTGCAGCGTCAATCTTCGCTTGAATCATCCAGAGGTTCAAGCGTAAAACCATCCTCCGCCTTGACCAGCTTTGAGATCCTGGCCCGGGCCTTCTGCAGCTTCCGCTGGCAGGCCCTGGCCAGCTTGACGGCTTCCTCGAAGCGGTCAAGCGATTCCTCGAGCGGAATCTCACCCTTCTCGAGTTCGCCGACGATCTCCTCGATCTTCTTCATCGACTCCTCGAAGCTC